>JAESUA010000209.1 GCA_016763255.1 Magnetovibrio sp.
ACCGCGCTGATCAGTGGAATCGCACTTTCCGCCGCCGCCCGCACCACGTTTTCTTCATTAAAGGCCCACAAATCTTCCAGCGATCCACCGCCGCGCGCGATGATCAAAACATCTGGACGTGGCACATCGCCACCCGGTTTAAGACGGTTAAAGCCGGCGATGGCGTTGACGATCTGGTCCGCCGCACCATCACCCTGGACCAGCACCGGCCACACCAGCACCCGGCGCGGAAATCGGTCATTCAAACGGTGTAAAATATCCCTGATCACCGCCCCGGTGGGCGAGGTCACCACGCCGATCACATCCGGCAGCATGGGGATCGCCCGTTTGGCGTCAGAATCGAACAGCCCTTCGGCGGCGAGTTTTTTGCGGCGGTCCTCCAGCAACTTCAAAAGCGCGCCTTCGCCCGCAATTTCCATGGATTCGACCACAATTTGATAATTTGAACGCCCCGGATAGGTGGTCAGACGCCCGGTGGCGATGACCTCGATCCCGTCTTCGGGCTCAATCCCCAGGCGGGCTGCGGAACCGCGCCAACACACCCCATCGAGCACCGCCGACTCATCTTTGAGGCGAAAATAAAGGTGCCCGGAGGTCGCACGCTTAAATCCGGAGATTTCACCCCGCACACGCACGAATGCAAACGAATCCTCGACCACCCTTTTAAGGTGCCCAGAGATCTCCGATATGGAAAAAATCGGTGCATTTAAGCCATCTTCACTCATTTATTACCCATCTAGTCCGGTTAGGTGTTCACTCACGCTAGACAGTATGTATGATACAAAAACACGCGACAAAACAAGTCGCCAATAAACACTGTCTTGGAATTCTAATTTATCTCGGAAGGTTTCTGGCCCATGAAGATTTTGGTTGTTGGTTCGGGGGGACGCGAGCACGCATTGTGCTGGGCGATCGCAAAATCGCCTAAATGCACAAAGCTGTATGCAGCACCTGGCAACGCCGGCATCGCAGATGTGGCCGAATGCGTCAATGTGGATGCGGATGACATCGATGCCATCTTAACCTTTGCCAAATCAAAAAAGATTGACTTTGTCGTCGTCGGCCCCGAAATACCGCTGGTTGATGGCTTGGTGGACAATTTAGACAAGGCCGGCATCAAAGCCTTCGGCCCGTCGAAGAAAGCCGCCCAGCTTGAAGGTTCCAAGGCCTTCATGAAGGACCTTTTGGCCAAATACGACATCCCAACCGCCGAGTACGGCGTGTTTGACGAACCGGATGCCGCCAAGGAATATATCTTAAAGATGGACGGCCCCGTGGTGGTCAAGGCCGATGGCCTGGCTGCGGGTAAGGGCGTGATCGTTTGCCACAATAAAAACGAAGCCTACGCCGCCATCGATCACATCATGATCGAACGCGCCTTCGGTGACGCGGGTGATGAAGTGCTGGTCGAAGAATTCATGCCCGGCGAAGAAGTCAGCTTCTTCGCCCTGGTTGACGGCACCACCGCCGTGGCCATGGGATCGGCCCAGGACCACAAAGCCGTACACGACGGCGACACCGGCCCCAATACCGGCGGCATGGGCGCTTATTCACCGACCCCGCTGGTCGACAAGGCCATGCATAAAATGATCATGGAAGACATCATCCAACCAACCATCGAAGCCATGGCGGCCGAGGATTGTCCCTATAAGGGGGTTTTGTTTGCCGGTTTGATGATTAAGGACGGCAAACCCAGAGTTTTGGAATATAACGTGCGCTTTGGCGATCCGGAATGCCAAGTTTTGATGGCGCGGATGAATTCCGACGTGCTCGAAGCTTTGGTGGCGTGTGCCGATGGCAATCTTAAAGACGCCAAAATCACCTGGAAAAAAAGCACCGCACTGGTGGTGGTCATGGCCGCCGACGGCTACCCGGGCAACTATGCCAAGGGCACCTTGATCAACAATTTGGCCAATGCCGGTTCCATCAAAGGTGTTGAAATTTTCCACGCCGGAACCAAACTTCAAGGGAAGAAAGTTGTCTCCAACGGTGGCCGCGTTCTCGGCGTGACCTCCATCGGCAAAACCGTCAAGGATGCCCAAGACAAGGCTTATGAAGCCGTCGATGCCATCGAATGGCCCGAAGGTTTTTGCCGCCGCGACATCGGCTGGCGGGCGATTGAGCGCGAAGACGCATAAGCTTCCCCCGAAGGCCCTAATTGACCAGAGCCCCAACAGACAGAGGTTTGTCCCATGTTTATCGCCATGAACAGATTCCGCATCACCTTGGGCTGCGAGGCCGATTTCGAACAAATTTGGGCGGAACGCGAAACCTTCCTCGATGAGGTTCCGGGGTTTGTCGAATTCCATCTGTTGCGCGGCCCAACGGGCGATGAGCACGCCCTTTATGCCTCGCACTCCGTATGGCAAAGCGAACAGCACTTCACCGACTGGACCAAGTCCGAGTCCTTTCGCAAGGCCCACGCCAACGCCGGAAAAAGCCGCAAAGACATCTACTTAGGACCGCCACAGTTCGAAGGCTTCACCGCCGTTTGAGCTTTGCCCATCATAGGAATTCTCTTCATGGAAGATCAGACCCGCACCAACCTCGAAGCCGCCGCATGGCGCAGCTTCGTCGAACACCTGCAGATTCGCAAAGACGTGCAGAACATCGACCTGATGAACCTGTCGGGTTTTTGTCGCAACTGCCTCTACAAATGGCTGCTGGCGGCGGCTAAAGATCAAGGTGTGGAGCTGTCCAAGGACGACGCCATCAAACAGGTCTATGGCATGAGCTACGCCGAGTGGAAAGCCAACCACCAGACCAAGGCGTCTGACGATCAGATGCAATTGTTCGAAGACACCAAGCCACTGCATTCTGAAATCAGCGGGCATCGGTAATTCACAGATTTTGTGCACCACCGTCATCTATTTGAACTCAATATTCAAAAAGATGAGGTACCCACATGCCCTGCTACATCGTCAACCGCAATGCCCAAGACAGTGGCCAGCACGAAGTTCACAACGAACGTTGCGACCATCTGCCCGACATTGATAACCAAGTTCCGCTGGGCTCGCATGACGGTTGCGGTCCGGCCGTGGCCAAGGCGAAAAAGACTTATGCCACCGCCGATGGCTGCGCCTACTGCTGCCCCGATTGCAACACCGG
>JAESUA010000210.1 GCA_016763255.1 Magnetovibrio sp.
GCCCGACCTGCCCCCGGGCATCAGCCAAGACGACATCAATGCGGCCATTGCCCAGGTACAACAAACCGGCAGCACCGACGGCATTGCCCAAAATATCCTCAGCGCCGCCTGCACCCAAATTGAGGCCCAGGCCGTCGCACAAGGCATCGATATAAGCGCCATTCAAAATGCAAGCGCCGCCCCCCAACAAGATACACCGGCACCAACCACCGCAGTTGAAGCCGCGGTGTTGGACAAGCAAAGCACATTTGATAATTTCGCCGAGCAACGCGATTCAATGAGAGAAGCCGTTGCGAGCCAGCGTGAAGCCATGCAACAGCCTTACAAGGATGCCCTTGCGAAGGTTGGGGGAAAAGCAGGGGCAAACTCAGCCAACGCCATCACCCCGGAACAGATGAGCCAACTGGCCTCCGCCATGCAGGGCTTAGATCCCGATACCATGGCATTGGTCAATGTCTTGAGCATGGTGAGTGCAAACCCATCTCTGCTCAATTCCGTGGTGTGGATCGAAATCATCCGCACCATACGCCACCAAATTACCAAAGAGGTGCAAAAACAGGTGCAACTCGCCCTTCACACCCAAGCCACCTAGTGGCACACCCAAGCCACCTAGTGGCACCGCCAAACATCAAGAGTGGACCAACATCCACTCTTCCAACCCCATCTCTTGGCCCTATCACTTGGCCCCATCTCCTAACTTATAGTGCCAAACAATAAATGCTTATATGCACTCATAAAGGGTGCATTGTTTATATTTATGAAACAAAATTGCCCCATCATACAACCATGAGCAGGAACGTAAATAACCTACAACTACAACTTAACGCTGATTTAATTAGTTTTTTTATATTTTTCAATCACAAACACTACCACCCCTGCGTCATTACCATGCAAGACAACACGCACGCTCTCGCCTGCGATAAATATCTTGAAGCAATCTATTGGTGTATACAGCAGGGAGGATCATGCGCCCCAAACAGTTTCAAAGTGTTTGCCCGTATGTTCACAAAGCCTACGCCCGGGGAAAATGGGCCGAGCTTCACTGACATCGGGAACCGTGAACACCGTCATTTCAAAACTGATACGGCCGCGTGTTTAGCATATGGGAGTTTTTAAATTTCCCGGACATCTGGGACCTGACATCAGTCGGTCACGCGTGGCACATGACAGGTCCACCAATCCAGAAGGCTTAAACGACGCCATAACCGAGGTTCCGGGGCCAGGGACCCCGCGCAACTCCCGCAGTAGAAAACGCCTCTCCCCGGCGGCGGTGATTGCAAGGTCCCTGGCGCCGGACGCTACCCATATGAGCCCCGCAGATATCATTGCGCGGTCCGTGGAAAGCGCCTTTGGCCAGCCAGAAATACACTACACCAGGCGACACATGGCCCCCGTGCCACCACCGCCACCACCGCCACCGTTTCCCATGCCGCAACAAGCCCCACCGCTGCCTTCCCCCCATCCAGGGGGAATGCAAGTACCGGGGCCTTTTGCCGATTTTTGGATCGTGTGGATGGAACATCACGATTATCTGTTTAAGCAAAGCATGCGTTTTATGGCTGGCAATATGGCCGACGCCGAAGACGCGCTTTCACAAGCGATGCTCAAAGGCTCGCAACACTTCGATGGTGAATTGATTCGCAATCAGCGTGCCTGGTTGACCCGTCTGGTGCACAACGCTTGCATGGATCAACATCGATCCCATAAACGCCAGGCCCGTCTCAGCGATGAAATTGACGGTGACGATCATGAGCAGGCCCCCAACATTACGCCACAGCCCATCCGCACCCCGGATGAAGCCCTGCACATGCGTCAGGTCTTTGACCAGCTGGAAAGCCAATTGCTGAAATTACCAGTGTCGCTGCTGGAACCGTTATTGCTGCGCGTGGTCGAAGAAAAATCTTACGACGAAATCGCCGGCAAAATGGGCCTGTCCAACTGCGCGGTGCGCAAGCGCATCCAGCTGGCCCGCGACCGGCTACGCCATGCCGGTGCCATTTAACCCCACACCCTGAATGCTTATACCAAGCTGCATTAATAATGACCTTTAGGGACGGTTCCTCAAGGTTTTCGGCTAGGAAAGTGCGGTGCCGTGATGCGGGGCAGCGTGCCCTGCGGGGCATCACAAGACGCGGTTGACGACGCCCGAAAGCCTTTGGGAAGCGATCCCTATGGGTCATTAGTAATGCAGCTTGGTATTATAGGCAGAGTCGCTCACAGCGGCTCTGCCGTTTTATTGCGAGCAATACAAAAAAACGGCCGCCAAATTGGCGACCGTAAAGTTTGGGCGTTGGTCGGATAAACGGATGTTCAGCTTTTCGTGGCTGGAAATTCTGTGGCGATCGTAGTCGCCGTGGTGCCGACGGTGGCCATGTTGGTCGATGCCGCGATGACCATTTCTTGAAGCGTCGCCAGCACCGGGGTGTAGATCGGAATGTTGGATTGGTCTTCGAGCATCTTGGCGACGATGGCACCTTGTCCGGTCATCGCGATGTTTTCGACATTACGTGAATAATCGGTCGCATCTTGAATCGCAAAGGCGGCGGCCTGGGCCACCTTTTGATACGCCGTCGCCGCACCCTGGGTGGCGGCATTGTCCATCACCGCGGCTGTACTTTGCTTCACCGCATCGAGGATCTGAGAATTCACCCCAATTGAAGATGCCGTCACGACCGTGCCACCACCGGTGCCATCATCTGACGAATCATCCGAAGACGACGTGTCGTCGTTATTCGAAGTAGCATTTTGTTCTTCATCACTCATATTTTCACCTATGGATCTAAAAGGCACTGCTCGCCCCTAAAACAAAAGATCTACTATTCAGACTTATTGGAGGAGCCTGAATTGGCGGCATCGAAGATCATCCGCACGCCACTTGACGTCACGGCATTGCCGATTTGCTGCAACCCACCCTGAGCCTGCATGGCATTCTCCATCGCCAAAGAGATGGAGTGCGCCATGGCTTGATACACCATGGCCATGCTCTGGGCCGGTGCCTCCGCGAGCACCTTGACGTTTGTCTGGGTCACCGCATCGGTAATTTGTGAATTGACACTGGTACTGTCAGCCATCGCTCTAACCTAAAAGCTTAGTGTTCAAATCCAGCAGCCCATAACAAAGGACTGCCCCTAACTCCCCTTATTTACTCGCCGCCAACGCCATCAAAAGCGCAAGCATCGTATCCGGCTTATCGCTGCCGGCAATCATCGCCGTCGCCGCCGCACTGGCCATAGTAGCCGTGCCATACAACTGCATCACACCTTGGTTGGTCGCGGCCTGGCTGCTGATCGCAGAGTGTTGCTGCATCAGCGTAGAATTCTCAAATAGCACGCTCAGTGAATGCGCCGCAGTCTGGTAAACATTGCCCATGGCCTGGGCTGGCGCGACCCCAAGAACGGCCACACTGGTTTGGGTAACCGAATCGGTGATCATGTCGTTGACTGGTGTTGGCGTAGCCATATTCGAGCTTCCTTCCTCTCCCCACTGTGCGCAAAAATGCACCCAGCATTATGTTCTCTTTAACTGACGCACCGGTTCATCATTTGTGAACGGGTGCCACAGATTCATATTCATGATGCACCGGCTTTGGTTATTAAAGCCATCAAGGAGGCTGCCGCGGAATTGCCGATCTGCTGCATGCCGCCCTGGGTATGGGTGGCGTTTTCCATCGCCAGCCCCATGGCATGAGACATCGCCTGTGACGAAATCCCCAACGCACTCGCTGGGCTCTCACCCAAGACCTTAACGTTGGTTTGAGTCACGGCATCGGTGATCTGCGATTGAACCATGTCTCCCATGATCTCAGCCTTTCAATTCCAAAGTATGCATCACGTCACCGCCAAGGTTTGCTTGGCGTTATGGGTGATATCCGAGAGATGCTCACGCAACAGTTCCAACAGTTCCGTCATGTGTTTGTCTCTGTCCCAACTTTGCTGACTGTTGGGCCCTGTGGGCGGCTGATTGAAGCTGCCTGGCGGTTGGTTAAAACCTGCGCCCCCATTGCCGTTAATCAATTTTTTAAGGGCATCAAGATCGGGTACAGCACCAAACTCAGAGCCACCTTCACCATCTGAATCTGGTGATTTTTTACGGCCTGGAAAATTGACCGCTACTGAAGATCCGTATTCACTGGCCGCGATGATTTGCGTCAATGCGCTGGCCAAGGCCTGCAGTTGCAGCGGATGGGAGAGCTCAAAGTCTCGAACCATGTTGGCCGACAGCAGCGATTGGGTGTTGACCATGTTGAACATCGCTTCAAGCGTTGCAACACCGACGCCGCTGCCCATCACCAGGGCGTTGGTCTCCCATACATTTTTGTTCAAGCGTTTTGACATGATCAACCTCGCCTCTTTGTCTGTTTGGACATTAATCCGAGTCGTGCCTTTGATTGATGCTCAAAAGCTGCTTTACGCACGCGCTTGTGCAACACAATCCCACATGATCGAGTTGGCGTTGCATCTGCGTTGCGTTCATCAAAACCGCACTCTGCGCGGTCGAATTGGCCAGCATGGATCCAAGGGCTGCAAAGGCTGGACCTGAACCCAGCACCATGCTCACACTGTTTGCCACATCGCCCAGGCGATTTGGGTCCCACTCGCTACCGCCCATGTCATCAAAGACACGCGACAATGTGCCAAGATAATCATCACCAAGCCCAGGAAGCCCGGGCACATCTGCGGGTGCGGTCTCTACGTTTGCTTTCGGTTGGGCTTGGGCCAGCGCTTGAGCTTGGGCCAGGACTTGAGCTTGGGCCAGGGCTTGAGCTTGGGCCAGGACTCGGGCCTGAGCTTGGGTGGCCGTTTTTCGCGTCACGTAAGCTGCTTTGGCAGCAGCGGCGGTTTGCGCCGCGGCATGTGCCTCAGCTTCAAGTCGGTTGGCTTCTGCTTCTAGTTCATTCAGCAATTCAAGCTCATATGATTCTTGCTCTTCGGCAGCGCTATCGGCAGACTGCGCCGGAGGTGTCACCTTGGGGGGCGTCGCTGGCTTAGAGCGCCCTGTCGTGCTTCGCGTTGTTTTCGCCATCAATCGTCTCCTACACCGTCGAAGGTGACACTTTTTTTGTCTGATGAGCGCCGGCTCACAACCGGCCTCACCTCTTAACTAGACGGACCCGGATCCAGTCCGTGAACAAAAAGGGTGTTTCTTCCTTTTTGCGGAACCGGGCCGCCACCATAAAAATCGAGTTGCCTTTGGCGGCGGCCCCTGGCCCTGACAAGCCATCAGGTCCGCTGGTCTAGCTTCTTAGCTCACGCCAGAGGTGGTGGCGCGCAGTGCGCTCATCAACGCCAGCATGTTGTCGGGAACATCGGACTGAGCGATCTTCGAGGTCGCCACGGCACCGGCCATGGTGTCGACGCTATAGATCTGGATCACACCCTGGTTGGTGGCGGCCTGGGATGCGATACTCAGCTGCTGCTGAGAGCTCACTGCGTTCTCAAACAAGATGCCGGTGGAATGGGACATGGACTGGTAAAGTGCGCCCATCGCCATAGCCGGGGCATCGCCCAGAACTTTAACGTTGGATTGGGTAACTGCATCGGTGATCTGACCGTTTACGGGTGTCGGAAGTGCCATTGAAATTCTCCTAAAATGACCTGATAACTTGGCTGGTTTTGCAGGGCCCACAGTTCATCATGATGCGTCCTGCTTTCCCTTAAATGACGCCCCCAAACAACTTTTGTGACCCCGTAAAACAATTTTTTAATTATTTATTTACCGTATGTTAGAAAAAACAAACCCGCCGCCCCACAAGGGAGCGACGGGTTTATAAACTGAAGCTATGAGCAAGCGTCAGCTCATCCTTCGGTCGCCCGCAATACGCTCAGCAAGGACAACATCGAATTGGGCGTATCAGAGCCGGCAATTTTGGACGTTGCGGCGGCACCGGCCATGGTGTCGACGCTGTAAATTTGGATCACGCCCTGATTGGTGGCGGCCTGGGATGCAATGCCCAGCTGCTGCTGTGAGCTCACAGCGTTCTCAAACAAAATGCCAGTGGAATGGGACATGGCCTGGTAAAGTGCGCCCATCGCCATAGCGGGTGCATCACCAAGAACCTTCACATTGGTCTGGGTAACAGCGTCCGTAATTTGGCCGTTCACCGGTGTGGGTAAAGCCATTTTCAATCTCCTTCAACGATTTAGACTACCTGGCACCACGGCCATGAGTATTCAGCCTTACGGTGCAACTCTCTCACGCTATTGACGTTCGATGCGGGTAGTTGTGATTTACAAAATTGCATTTATTGATGTGCTGGCTTGTCGGATAAAGTGCGGAAAGAATATCTGACCCGTCCCCGACATCGGGCCAGATATTTCGATCGGCGTGTTAGGACGCAGTCGCCTTGAGCGTCGTCAGCAAAGATAACATATTGTCCGGAACATCTGAGTTGGCAATTTTCGACGTCGCCACCGCAGCTGCCATTGGGGCAATCGCATAGATCTGAATGACGCCCTGATTGGTCGCAGCCTGCGATGCAATACCCAGCTGCTGCTGTGAGCTCACCGCATTTTCAAACAAAATCCCCGTCGAGTGCGAGAGGGACTGATAAATCGCCCCCATTGCCATCGCGGGCGCATCGCCCAAAACCTTAACATTAGTTTGGGTAACGGCGTCCGTGATCATCCCGTTCATGGGAGTTGGCATGGCCATAAGCAGTCTCCTTGCTATGATTTAAAATGTTGCTCTCCCCTACAGCTATTAGACGCAAGGCCCTGCGATTTGTGATACGTGCGGACAAAAAAAAGGGAGAGCCGAAGCCCTCCCCTTTCATCATCAGTGATGTTGTTAAACGTTAGCGTTCAAACAACACTTCCACACGACGGTTCATACGCTCTTTAATTCCATCTTCCGTGGAGACCTGTGGGCTGGTTTCACCGGCATTCGAGGAACGAATTTCCGCCGACGGCACACCTGCCATCATCAAAGCGCTGGCCACCGCTTCGGCACGTTTTTGCGAAAGCGCCAAGTTGTAGCCGTTGCTGCCGGAACGATCGGTGTGGCCGATCAAAACCGCACGCTTAGCTTTGGCCATCTTCGCGGCCTTGGCGGCACGATCGATAATCGATTGTGAGGCAGACGTGACTTCGGCGCTGTCGTGACCAAAATAAATGGTAATCGGTGCCGGTAATGATGCCATTTTCATCGGCATTTTTTTGTCCATCGGCATGACCATCGAAACCTTGCAGTCAGGCATGGCTTTTTCAAAGCCTGTGCGCGCGGTTGCGATGTGATCAGGCTGGTGGCCTTCTTCGGCCTGCTCCATCCAGTGTTCGAACCATGTTTGGGCGCGAGCACAGGCGTCCGGCGCATGATTGGGCGCAGCTGTGTTCAGTGCCTTCGCCAAGGTGATGTAGGCCATGTTAATACTGTTCATGTCGGCCTTTAGCGAGCGCTTGTCGGTCATCTGCAAATCTGGAGCATCCCCCATGGCTGCCATTTTACCACGCGAATTGAAAAAGCTGACGGATACCCAGTCTTCTTCGCCCTTTTCAAATTGGGCACGTTCGACATAGCGCTTGTGCAGGGCCATGGTAAATCCACCGCCTTGATCCGGCATCATGGATACTTTTTCAACATCATAATTGCTGGCACAACCTGCCAACAGAGCCATCGCGCCGAACACGGCGCTAACTTTAAGTACTAAATTCATTGGGGCCTCCTCCCGAAATTGACAAATTAAGATAACGAATAAGGGGTCTTTTTTTATGATTATGGCCACTCGAATAGGCAGTTTACGCGCCACAACCTTACATGTGAAGAAGGCTCGGCAAATTCAATGGTATAAATATGTGCCCAAACTGAAAAATTTTATGCAAACAGGCATTTGTCGTCTTGAAACTCATTTTGGTAATACAATTTATATGACATAAATCAAGCTGATGGTTCCGGTGGGGACAGGTGAAAGACACACCAGATGCGACGCATATTGTTTCGTATTGCGATGATGACAGCCATTGGCGTTGGCCTTTCAGCATGTGCGCCCGCGCACCAATACCAAGCCTTAAGCCTCACCACTCTTGAACTTGGTCAGTCCCGATCAGTTGAGGTGCTCGGCATCGGGCGATGGCGCGATACGGGTATCGAGATGCGCCGCGATGAAGTGTACCGCGTCGCCACCCGCGGCACGTGGGCGGCCGGCCCATTTTGTGGCGATGTTGATGCCAGCGGTTTGCCCACCGAACACCTTTTATGCATGAAAGCCATCTTCGCCCAGGCTTTCCCCATTCCACAAGCCAAGATCATGGCGCTGGTGGGGAAAATTGGTCCCGATGGAACGCCGTTCGTCATTGGCGCCACCATCGGCTTTATTGCAGATCGCGACGGCACGTTGTATTTACGCAGCAACGATCCCAATGATTTTTTGTGGGACAACACCGGCCAAATCAACGTCGCTGTGCAACGCTATGGTGAGGGCGTGGGCACCGTTTCCTTTGACGCAACTGCCAATTCAACCACGACGGCCGCCCCTGCCACAGGTCCAACCGCACGCACCTCACGCACCTCACGCC
>JAESUA010000211.1 GCA_016763255.1 Magnetovibrio sp.
ATGGGCTCAAACCCAAATGACCGCCGCCTGCGCATCTCTTCCAAAACATCCACAATGTCAAAGAACAATGTCCCTGCAGAAGCTTGTCTGCTGCTCGCCAGATCCGAAGACCCAGGGACTAAAAACCGCAACCAACTCAGTGTCTCCAGCAATTCGCCGGGTGACGTTGTTCGTTGCGACAGGCCGGTTTTTAGGCCCACATGACCACCAAGTCAAACTTTAATTTCATCTTTTTGAAACATTCAACGAACTTTTAATAAAATGGCGGATATCCTTGATTTTTGCAGCCACTTTTGGCACATAAATGTCTCGGGAGTGGACGTGGTGTGAAAGTTTTTATCAACTTTGTTCGAAGAATCAATAAAGCTTTATTCGAACTCGCGTCCCTATAAGAGAAGTGTTGTATAGCCGTGCTATTTTAAGGAGATTTTGAGTACATGTTGTTGCGGGGAATGGCCATCGCCACGGTGTTGATCACCGGCGCGATTCTTAATTCGAACTACACCGACGGCGATGCTGCGGTGGCAACCGCTGCGCATGAAGGGCTTGCGGCTGCATCTGCCGCATCGAAAACGGATACATATATAAGTACGGCCCAATCACCCGGGGACCGGGCGCGTATAGGCATGGCCCCTCTCTCCATCGGCAACCCTACGACTGCTGCGGCCCTGGATGCCTTGGATAGCCGCGCATCGGCCAACGCCCAGATCACACCTCGTATAGACAGTGATCGCAACGCTGGTCTTGGTGACATTATCATCACACCTCCCAGCACCTACCAAACCGCGTTGATGATTAAGTCCGGCGATACGCTGTCCAAGGTCCTGCGCCGCGCAGGTGCACAGCCCAGCGATGCCGAAGCCGCAATCCGCTCCTTAAAAGGCATCTATGATCCGCGCAAACTAAGAGCCGGGCAAAATATCAATGTGATCTTCGCGCCTTCCGGTACCACAGACAGCCAAGATCGTTTTGCCGGTTTTGAAATTCCGCTCGACTACGCCACACGCATCGCCGTGGCCCCCGCACCACAAGGCGGCTTTAAAGCCCATGAATTCGAGCGACAGCTCAAGACTCAAAATATTCGCGCCCAAGGCGTGATTGATTGGAGCCTGTTCAAAGCCGGATCTGACGCCGGTGTCCCCAACCGCGTGATGGCGGAACTGGTGCGGGTCTTTTCCTGGGACGTCGATTTCCAGCGCGACATCCGCAAGAACGATAGCTTTGAAGTGATGTTCGAAAGCAAGGTCGATGAAGAGGGCCAGGTGGTGCATAACGGCAAAATCATCTTCGCTGCCCTGACGTTATCGGGCGAGCGCAAACCCATTTACCTACACACCTTAAAAGGCGGCATTGCTGATTATTTCGATGAAGCCGGTCAAAGCGCCAAAAAAGCACTGATGCGTACCCCCATTGATGGCGCACGCCTGTCATCATCGTTCGGCAAGCGTAAACACCCTATTTTGGGCTACACCAAAAAGCACAGTGGTACCGATTTTGCGGCACCTCCGGGCACACCTATATATGCCGCCGGTGATGGCACCATCGATTCTTCCGGCTGGAACGGCGGTTATGGCAAATATGTGCGCATCCGCCACAATTCTGAATATTCAACCGCTTATGCCCATATGAAGGCCATCAAACGCGGCATGGGTAAAGGCAAACGCGTGCGCCAAGGCCAAGTGATCGGTTTTGTCGGCACCACCGGGCGTTCGACCGGGCCGCACTTGCATTATGAGATCATTCGCCGCGGCGTGAAGGTCAACCCGATGCGCGTCAAAATGCCATCCGGTCAGAAACTCAAAGGATCCGAGCTGGCCCGGTTTACCAAAAACCGCAATGCTCTGAAGTTGCAATGGGCATCGCTGCGAGACCCTGCCCAGCAACTGGTGCAACGCTAACGATCACGGGGGCTGCAAAAACACAACCTTAAGTATCGTAAAGTTTTTACTGTAACAATAACAACAACAACGATCCCAATGTGATCACCCGAAAATCAACCCGATCATTCAATTTGTAATGGTTATGTCATTCATGCTGCCCATATCAAGCATATAAATTTGATGATGCTGTGGGAAGTAAGCGGGTGGAGATCCGCGATCTTCGAAGATGGTGTACGCCAGCTTAAGTGAGGCCGGCGGCACGTACGGAGTGAGTATAATGACAATTTTCAAACTCAAAATCGCAACCAAATTACCTGTGGTCATCGTGCTGATGGCCTTTACAGCGGCTGTGGTCACAGGTGTTCTGGCCTTTGTGAGGTCAGAATCTGCGTTGGAACAAGCGGCTTTCGACAAACTTGAAGCCGTCCAAAAATCGCGTATATCGCAACTGAGCGAATATCTCAAATCCATCGAAGAAGATCTTAAGGCGATTGCGTCGAACCATATGTCCATTGATGCCCTGGAAGCGATCGCGACCGGCTGGGACGACTTGGGCAGTGGCCAGATGACCAAGCTGCAAAAGATCTACATCAGCGACAACCCCAACAAAGCGGGGGAAAAGCATAAAATGAATGCGGCCCCGGATGGTTCAAACTATTCGGCAGCGCACGCAAAGTATCACCCATGGTTCCGTGAATTTTTGGAATCACGCGGCTATTACGATATTTTCCTGATCGATAATGATGGCAACGTTTCCTACAGCGTGTTTAAGGAAGCCGATTTTGCCACCAACCTGAACGATGGCCAATGGGCAGGCACAGACATCGCCAAGGTCTACAAGCAGGTCAAGGCAAATTATCGCAAGGGCTACATCGCCTTTTCTGATTTTTCACCTTATGCACCTTCTGCAGATACCCCGGCGAGTTTTATCGCCACACCGATCTTTGACCACGATGGCTCACCTCACGGCACGCTGATTTTCCAAATGCCGGTCGAGCGCCTTAACAACGTGATGCAGAACGCCGCTGGCATGGGTGAAACCGGTGAATCCTATATCGTCGGTACGGACTTGCTTATGCGTTCGGATTCACGTTTCCTCAAGCCAGGCGATGCTAGTTCTATCTTGAATCAAAAGGTCGATACCGCCGCCATGCAAGAAGGATTATCCGGAAAAGATGGTGTCATGATGGGCAAAGATTATCGCGGCATCGAAGTTTTAACGGCTTTCGGTCCGCTAGACTTCAATGGAACAACTTGGGTCATCATGGCTGAAATCGACATGGCTGAAGTCGATATTCCGGTCATTCAAATGCGCAATCAGATGATTATTGGTGTGTTGATCATTCTCACGCTCATGGGTGCTCTGGGCTTTTTGTTTGCCCGTTCGATCACCAAGCCGATCAGCGCCATGACAGATTCCATGGCTGTGTTGGCAAACGGTAATTTGAATGCAGAAATCCCATCCCAAGATCGCAGCGATGAAATCGGTGAAATGGCCGAGGCCGTTCAAGTCTTCAAGGACAACGCCATAGAGGTCAAACGCCTCGAAGAGGAGCAAAAAGCCAACGAAGAACGCGCGACACAAGAAAAACGCGATATGTTACTCAAGATGGCCAGCGAATTTGAAAATAGCGTTGGCGGCGTGGTCAATGCAGTCTCATCCGCATCGACTGAAATGCAGTCTTCAGCCTCCTCACTTTCGGCCACGGCTGAAGAAACCTCCAAGCAATCCACCACCGTTGCGGCAGCGTCCGAGGAGGCCTCGACCAATGTGCAAACGGTGGCCTCCGCGGCTGAGGAACTGTCGAGTTCGATCTCCGAAATTGCCCGTCAGGTTTCGCAATCGACACAGATCTCGGCCACCGCGGTGACCGAAGTCGAAGGCGCCAACGATAAGGTACAGGGATTGGCCCAAGCTGCCCAAAAAATTGGTGAAGTGGTGGCGTTAATCACCGACATCGCCGATCAGACCAACCTTTTGGCCTTGAACGCAACCATCGAAGCGGCGCGTGCTGGTGAAGCCGGTAAAGGCTTCGCCGTCGTGGCGTCCGAAGTCAAAAACCTCGCCAACCAGACGGCCAAAGCGACCGAAGAAATCTCCAGCCAAATCGGTGGTATTCAATCAGCGACCGAAGACGCGGTGCAAGCCATCGGATCCATCGGTGGCATCATCACGCAGATGAACGAGATCGCCTCAACCATCGCGGCGGCGGTTGAAGAACAAGGTGCGGCAACATCGGAGATTGCGCGCAATGTCGAACAAGCGGCACAGGGTACCGGCGAGGTCTCGTCGAATATTTCCGGGGTCACCCAAGCAGCCGCAGAAACCGGGGCCTCGGCGGATCAAATGCTCGGCGCGGCAAAGGAACTCTCGCAACAATCCGAATTGCTGCGCAGTGAAGTGGATAAGTTCCTCAGCAACATCCGTAGCGGCTGATACCACGTTACGCACATAAAACAAAATGGCCCCCACCGCACTGGTGGGGGCCATTTTGTTTTACGCCCACCTTAAAGTAAAAATCATGTGCAAATCGCGCGCAGGGCCGCCCACTCTTCGTCATTGAGAACATCTCGGCCACCATGGCTGGCGCTGCGCGCGCTGCGAGAACGCGCGCCACTGTCTGGATGGGTCGACAAGAACCCAGGCAGGCCCAAACCACTTTTATCTTCCATACCGCTTAAACGTTCAAAAAACTGCGCCATACCGAGCGTATCGAATCCAGCCCGATCCAAGGTCTGAATAGCATTTTCGTCAGCTTCTTGTTCGGCATCACGCGAATAAGACATCGACATCAAGGTGCCCGATACGCCGCCCAAGGTGGAGCCGCCAAACATCATATCCGACAAAAATTCGATGCCATAACTGCGCACCATGGCGTTCATGGGATGACGTAAATCAACGTGGGCCATTTCATGGGCCAACACACCAGCCAATTCAGCTGGCCCTTCGGCTTTGTCCAACAGGCCGCGAAACACATATATATAGCCACCCGGCAAGGCCATGGCGTTGACCATATCGACATCCAACACGCGCACTTCATAAGGCATCGATACTGTCTTGTGCTGGGACAAATCTTTGACGACTTTTGCCAAGACCATGCCCCCTTCAACGCCGGAGCAAACGCCCTTGGCGTCATTATCAACAAACAATTCGATGATGGTCGCAGACAGGTTGCGGCCCAGCTTAGCCTCATACGACAATGGCGTCAGCGCCACCACCAGTGCGGTGAGGTAAGGCATTGCCAGATAAAAACCGCCCAAAAAGGCCGCCGTTCCGACAATCGTTTTGTACATATTGTGCCGGGCGCGGTTTTTTTGCGCATGTATGGCCGGGGCGCGGGCCCGCAAGGCGGCAAAGGCTTTATCATCTTGAAATACCAAGCGCGCTTCACTGTCGATTTTGCCGACACGAATGCCGCCGCTGCCCTGATCGGCAAAGCTCACATCGCCATACGGCCACTGGTCCAGCACCTCACCGGATGAGCTGATGATATCCAGGGCGCTCGCGCACAGGTGCACCGCCACATCATGGCGCACGGCCGTTTCACCATCATAGTAAGTCGCGCTAAAAATCTGCAGATCAGATGGCGCCAACGTCGAAGGCATCGGCCAGTCCTTCCCCGGTGCCCGGTTTTTCAATTTCGCTTTGTTTGAGCGCGGAAAAATCACCGTCGCCGGAAAGGCCGACTCGTTTTTCAACGAAGTTCAGATAACGACGATAAACAAACGGCGCTGCCAGCCCCAGGCTCAGCATCATGATCAAGGCGTTACCGAATGTCAGCCGCACAAAACCACCGCCGGTGATGGCGCTGGTCAGATCGTGATTGACGAACCGGGTGCTGGACACAAAGTGGTTATAGGCTTTGCCGCGATACCACAAAAAGACCAATCCTGCGGGGATAAGAGCCACATATAAGCCAAAAATCATAAAGCCGAAAATCATAAAGCCAATTTGGCCTACATCAACTTCATCAGACAATGAAATAACCTCAGCAACAACCATTCCCCAAGCCGCTAGATATAGAATAAACATCACCCACGCGATCATGAACGGACCATAGAGCTTTTTCACCCGAGGCGTGAACTCCGGCTGCTGATTGCCCAACCAAGTGTGGCTCATCTCATATTTTTTCAACCACACGCTGCACGCAGGCCACGCGAGGCCAAGG
>JAESUA010000212.1 GCA_016763255.1 Magnetovibrio sp.
CGTCGACACCGCCCCGGTGATGGAAAAACCCCTGGCCCAGCTGGCCGGGCTGGGCTGGCAAGGCAAGCACACCAACCTCATCAGCCGCCAATTTGGCTCGTGGCTGTTTTTGGGCGAGGTCTTCACCACCTTGGACCTTGAGCCCGATAGGCCTGAGGTCGATCACTGTGGTCACTGCACCGCGTGCTTGGATGTTTGCCCCACCGGCGCGATCACGCCCTACGAGATGGACGCGCGCAAATGCATTTCGTATCTGACCATCGAACACAAGGGCACCTTAAGTCCGGAACGCATGGGCCAGCTGGGCAATCACGTGTATGGTTGCGACGATTGTTTGACGGTGTGCCCGTGGACCAAGTTCACCCAATTGCATACCGAGCCGAACTTTTTACCGCGTATTGAGCTGACCGCGCCACGCTTGGCCGACTTGGCGGCGCTGGACGATCCTGAATTTCGCCAAGTTTTTGCCGGAAGTCCGGTGAAACGCACCCGGCGCAACGCCATGGTGCGCAACGCTTTGATCGCCATTGGCAATTCCGGCAAACCGGAACTGGCCGAGGTGGCAGAGGTACTCTGCGATGATTTAAACGAAACCGTCCAAGAAACCGCCCGCTGGGCCTTGAAACGGCTTCAAAGTTCATGACAAATCCCCAGCATGTTCCTACACTTCATTCATGCACATACGATACTCACAGCTTTCACTAATTGCGTTCTTGCTGGCCTTTATGTTGGTCGGCACGCCAAGCACGCCGTTATCGGCCGCCACCATCAAAGATTGTGAGCAGTGCCCCGAACTGGCGATCATCCCGCCGGGCACCTTCACCATGGGCACCGATGGGCGCCACAAGGCCGAACGTCCGGCCCACGAAGTGACCATCGATAAGGCTTTTGCCATCGGCATTTATGAAGTCAGCTTCGACGAATGGCAGGTGTGTCTGGATGAAGGCGCTTGCGGTGCGAAGCGGCCCGACGATCACGCCTGGGGCACAGGCCTGCGCCCGGTGATCAACATCACCTGGCACGAGGCCAAACTTTACCTCGACTGGCTCTCAAAAAAAACCGGCAAGACTTATCGTTTTCCCACCGAAGCGGAATGGGAATACGCCGCACGGGCGGGCACCGAGGGCGAATATTCGTGGGGCGATAAAATCGGCAAAGCGCGCGCCAACTGCCGCGATTGCGGGGCCAAGATCAGCCATAAATCCCAACCCGTCGACAGCTTCAAAGCCAATCCATGGGGGCTGTATAACATGCACGGAAATGTCTGGGAATGGACCGAAGATTGCTGGAACAAAACCTATGTCGGCGCGCCCAACGATGGTTCGGCGTGGCTGCAAGGCGATTGCCGTCAACGGGTAATGCGCAGCGGCTCTTGGTATTACTTTTCAAAAAACCTACGCTCCTCCTGGCGTGCAAAAAATCACGCACAAGTCAAAAGTTATGGCATCGGTTTTCGGGTGCTGCGTGAATTGCCCTAGCCTTTAAGGGTTGATCAACCGCTTCGGCGTTGAAACCGCCAGATTTGTCGTCATCATCGGTGCCGCCGGCCTGGCCATCGGCGACAACATCCACATCGTGGTGCCCAATGCACAACTGTGGGGATCGGCGATCCGCAATTCTAACCATCACGACAAGCGCCGAGTCGATTTGACCATCGGTAATGGTTGCGGCGATGACCTGACCTCGCCAGGGAGGCACTCAAACGCATAGCCGCACAAGATGATGCATCCATCAAGATCCGGAACCGTTCGTCGCGGAGATAAACCTAGGCGACAAAGAAGGCATCCTATTCGCTTATCCCCTTGCACGACGTGCATTTGCACCAAGCTTAAAAAAAAGGGCTCCTTATCCAGGAGCCCTTTTGATTCATTTGAGATTACAGCCTTAAGGATCACTGACCGTGATGGTCACCGTTGGGGGTAGGGCATAGACACCCGCACATGAATTACCTGGAGCAGCGCCATTCGTATCATAAAATTTGACGGTGTTTTGAGTATTAAATTTCACTTCAACCCTCGGCATCACCCCCTTACAGGTGTATGGGCTGGGAAGGGCGAGCGTGATGGTCATCGTCGAAGCATTGTTGGATTTTGACAGATTATAACCTGAATAATCGCCGACCGTCGGATTGCCTGCAAAAGCCCCAACATTGGGTACCACAAAATTTTGCCCTGTTCCCGTTCCGGCACCAGCCAGCGCGACACCGAGTGCCGTATGCGAAGACGTGTTATTCGTCGAATCCGTTCGGCATGCTGCACCTTGATCATCAACACCGGATGCGGCAATTGTAAAAGATGACCCCATGGTTACGCGAACATGCGACCAAGTCTGGTATAGCGGCAGGCCACTGATATCGATATAACTGCCAACATCGGCACCCGCCGTGCCAGAAGCAATGTCAAAAACCTTTGTGCCTGAACCAAGCGTATAAGGCGATGAGCATGCAGCACTCTGACAGAGTTCAACTTTCGTAACGCTTACGTTGTATTGCGTTGCATTGGCGGAGGCTCCCGGAAAGGCGGCCTGTGCTGCAGACAGCGTCGCAAACAAGCCCCCAACCAATGACAGAGCGAAGTGTGTTTTAAAAGTAGTCATCAGTTGCCCCTCGTAATCACGACGCCGGATGAAATGCGCTCGACGATGATTTTGTTTTCCCGGCGCACCTTGTCCAGGGTGTAGTTGCGCATGTTGCGCATGTCCCAGGCGACCGTGCTCACCAGTGCGGAACTCAACATCACCGGGCGCGGTTCGCCAAACGGGATGTGGAATGTCATCTTGGCAAATTTTTCACGCTCGGCCAGAAAGTTGTCGTCCTTGACGCCCGCTTCGATGCGTAGATTTTGCTGCACTTCGGCTTCCAGGCTAGCCGACCAGCCCTTGATATCATCTGTGTTGGCGACCGAATCCCAATAGTATTTGCGGCCATGCACGCGGACCCACGGCAGGTAAGGCAGTTGAGCGCTGAGTTCAAAGTCGCGCCCATCGAGCACCTCTTCCTCGATTTCTGAGGCAAGGCCTTTGCTGGATTTATTGCTCAGCGCGAAATACGTGTTGGCGGTAAAGTCGACACCGGACCATTTCAGCTCCGCCCCGATGCCACCACGTTTGTGGGCCCGGTTCCATTCATAATCGAAGAACGTGTTCACCCCCGCCAAAACGGTGTTATCGGCAAATAGTTTGCGATAGCCGACACCGATGTTGGTGACATCGCGATCGGTACCCAAAAGTTCATAGCGACGCTGGCTTAACTGGGTGAAAATCGTGTGCTCTTGATCCTTTGATTGATAAAGCGGCTGAACCGTCAACACCGACCAATGCGGTTTCAAATTGTCCTGAAGCTGAATTTCCAACTCTACACGCTTCAAGGCATCCGGGGCATTTTTACCCAAGGCCGGAAGCATGTAATCGATCGATCTATTCGCCAGGGTGCGGATCACATCCTGGGTGGCCGTTTCAGACTGAACTTCAGCCAACTGTGTTGATACAGTGTAGGCGCTCGCCGGTCCGCCTGCTTGCAGTTCTTGTGATCCGGCATCAGAAGCGGCACCACCCAACGTTAGAGCGACCACCGCCAGTCCCGCAAGGGGACCCATTCTTGTGTGCATAAAACTATCTTTCGATTAACCTTGCCATTGGGCCAATATATGCCCCGGCACCCCATAAATTTCGCGCAATACTAATAAACGCAATTGATAATTTCCACTGTTAATATCATAAATTATGCACAAAAATGCATAACACCCTATGCAACTAACATCCATAAGATGCATCTGCATAACATGAGGCAATCAAGGGAGGTTCTGAATTATAAGGGATCGATCTTACCGTTTGGGTGCGGGTTTGACCTTATCGACATTGGGCATGAAACCTGTCAGGCGGAAATAGCGCAGGGCACCCGGGTGATAGGGTGCCGTCTGGCCCTTTTTAATCATTTGTTCCGGATCCAAATTGAAGAAGGCCGGGTGGGAAAATTTAAAGTCGGTAAAATCCCTAAAAATCGATTTGACGACTTCGGTTACGACCTTGTCCGGCGTATCCTTGGAGGTCACCAAGGTCGACAACACGCCAAATGTCGGTGTGCTCCAGCCGGTCCCAAGATACGTTTCACCGGGGATCACCACCGGATTATAATAGGGGTACTTGTTCACCAATTTTTTAATGGCCGCATCGCGAACACTGACCAGCACGATGGGACAAGCCTTTGCCGCTTCATTGATAGCGGCATTGGGGTGACCGGCGGTGAAGACAAAAGCATCGATTTTATTGCTGCATAATGCTGCAGATTGCTCTGTAGAAGTCAATTGCGAGGTCTGGGCAAAGTCTTTTTTACTCCAGCCTTCAAAGTGCATCACCAAATCCGTACTGGTGCGCTGTCCGGAACCTGGGTTGCCAATATTGACGCGTTTGCCCTTCAAATCTTTCAGTGCACGTATCCCCGCATCCGCGCGCGCCACAACGGTGAAGGTTTCAGGATAGAACGAAAGAACCGCCCGCAAATTTCGATCCGCGCCAGCCTTTTTAAAGGGCCCATAACCTTTGGTGGCGTAAAACTGCACATCCGATTGCACGATACCGAAGTCATATTTTCCAGTCCGCACCTTGCTTGCATTCTCGACCGAGCCACCGGAACTGATCGCCGAACAGTGAAACCCCACCTCTGCCGCACGCTTATTCACCGCATTACAAATGGCTCTGCCCATGGGGAAATACTCCCCCGAAACGCCGCCGGTGCCGATCTTGATGATTCGATTCTGGGTTTGTGCCTGTCCCAGCGCCGGGGTCAAAACACATCCCACGACCGCCAGACAGACAAAGGACCAACGCACATTTTGAATAAATGTTATCACCGCAGAAATCCCCCACCATAAAGGGAGGAATACCTCCCTGATCATCATCCGAGAGTGTAGATACACCCCCGAAAAATACAAGCAGAAGATTTAATTTGCACTACAATTGCAATCTTGAGGTGATTTTGAGGAAAAACCGCCGCCAACAGGTTCTGGCATCGGTTTACCATACGTCGTGAGGCGTGGTTCAGCCGCGTTTGCTCAACTCATTGAGCTGTTTTTGCAGTTGGTCGAGCTGATTGCGCATGTCGTCCATGTTGCCGTCATCGGATTTCGGGGCTTGTGCCGCAGGCGTTGGCGGCATTTCGCCGTCCACCGCATTGGGGGTTAACACCTTCATGGCATTTTCAAAAATGACCATATTTTGCCGCGCCATCTCTTCAAACGGCTTCATCGGCGAGCTGCCGGCAAACGATTGATCCATCAGCTCGCGCATATGATCTTCGTTGCCCGAAAAGGCCTTCATGGTCTGTTCCAAATAGCTCGGCACCATCGACTGCAGGCTGTCGCCATAAAGCGAAATCAACTGACGTAAAAAACTCAACGGCAGCAAATTGGTGCCCTTGGCTTCTTCTTCAACAATGATGTGAGTCAACACCTGACGGGTGATATCATCGCCGGATTTGGCGTCGTGCACTTCAAAATCCACGCCGTCACGCACCATCTGGGCCAAGTGATCTAGGGTGACATAGCTGCTGGTTGCCGTGTTGTAGAGACGCCTGTTGGCGTATTTCTTGATTGTAATGGGCTCATCGCCCCGGTTGGCATCGGCCATGAACCGCCCCTTTTATGCTGGTATCGTTAATTGCACCGTCTCACACTTTGTGCTCGAGTTTGATGCAATGCAATGAAAAAATGCTGCAGCCGCCGTAGAAAGTTTTGTGCACTGCAACATTTTTATTGCACGCCCGCCGCGAGTCCCTCTAAGCTGCTTATCTACAGGGAACAGTCACAACATCCATTGCCAGAACAGTTAGCAGAACAGTTACCGGCATAGTTCCGGGCCAAGTACATCCACTCCGGCCCGCCATTGGGAGAAACACACAAATGTCCGACATCGTCATCGCCAGCGCCGCGCGAACCCCCATCGGTGCTTTTTCCGGCGCCCTTTCCACCGTACCCGCCGCAGAGCTGGGCCAAATCGCCATTAGTGAGGCATTGAGTCGCGCTGGCGTGTCCGCCGATGATGTCTGTGAAGTCATTATGGGCCACGTTCTCAGCGCCGGTGCCGGTCAAAACACCGCCCGTCAGGCCGCCGTCAACGCCGGCGTGCCGGTGGAAAGCACCGCTTACACCATCAACCAGGTGTGCGGTTCGGGATTGCGCACCGTGGCCTTGGGCAGCCAGTCAATTCAGTGTGGCGACGCCACCATCGTGGTCGCGGGCGGCATGGAAAACATGAGCCTGTCCAACCACACCACGCACCTGCGCACCGGCACCAAGATGGGCACCAATGAATTGGTCGACACCATGATCAAAGACGGTTTGTGGGATGCCTTCAACGACTACCACATGGGCACCACAGCCGAAAACGTCGCCAAAGAGTTTGAGCTGACCCGCGAAGACCAAGACGCTTTTGCCACCGCATCGCAGAACAAGGCCGAAGCGGCACAAAAAGCTGGCAAGTTCAAAGATGAAATCGTCCCCGTGACCATCAAAACCCGCAAGGGC
>JAESUA010000213.1 GCA_016763255.1 Magnetovibrio sp.
CATCGCCGGGTTTGATGCGCCCTTCTTTTTCGGCATTTACCACCATGGCATGGCTGATGCGATCCTCGACCGAGGACAGTGGATTGAAAAATTCGCATTTGCCGAGAATGATGGCCTTGCAGTCTTCGGATTTTGCCAAGCGTGACAGATTGATCAGCGGGGTCGCGCCGATGGTGTCCAAAATGCTGTCATAAATACGGCCCCGAAATCGGGGGTATGTTGTGTCGGTGGTCATAGTTGTCTTCGCCCTCCCGGACAGCGGCGCTGTATTATTTTTTATTTAGCGCCAGATCCCTGTTTATAGCACAAAAGGTTTAGCCCGCTTTTGGTGAATCAACAAGTCCGGTGTTTTCCCATACGTGCTGAAGTTCGCTGTTAGATGGTAAAGTCGAGGCTCTTGCGGCCTTCGCTTTCGATCCCGGATTTATGTGCGCGATTGCACATTTCATCGATGGAAACCTTATCGAGCTGTACCATTACCTCTTCTTGCATTTCCATCCATAAGGGCCGCACAACCCGAATGCCGAGCTCAGATCCGGTGTCTTCTTGCAGCGGATCGTCGGCTGTTTCCATCTTGCGCACCGCGCGTACGATGTCGCCGATGGAAATGCGTCGGCGTTCGCGGGCTAATCGGTAACCGCCGCGTGGGCCGCGGACGCCGATTAAGATATCTTCACGCACAAGCTGTTGCAGGGCCTGCTCCAGATAGCGTCTGGGGATGTCCTGGCGCCGTGTAATTTCGCGGCTTTGCACAGGTTCGCTGCCGGCGTGGTAGGCGATGTCGAGCACCGCTTCAATCGCGAACAGCATTTTTTTCGATAATCGCAGCATAACCGGTATTTCCTTAATATGCTTTATGAGGTGTCTGAATTTTGGTCAGCAGGCGTCATCGTGCCTGTCGAGCCAAAGCCCCCCGTCCCGCGTTCGGACGGCATTAAATCTTGGCTTTCACGCCAATGAACGAACGAAACCGGGGCCACGACCATTTGTGCGATGCGCATGCCGCGCTCGATGGTGAAAGCTTTGGTTCCATGATTGATGAGGATCACGCAGACCTCGCCGCGATAATCGGCGTCAATGGTGCCCGGTGAATTCAAAACGGTGACGCCGTGCTTGTTGGCCAAGCCCGAACGGGGCCGCACCTGGGCTTCAAAACCGGGCGGCAATTCAATGCTGATCCCAGTCGGCACCAAACTTTGCGCGCCGGGAGCGAGGGTCAAGTTTTCGGCAATGGCGGCCAGCAAATCAACGCCCGCACTGAATTTGGTGGCGTGTTTGGGTAGCGCTAAATCGGAACCATGATCCAGGCGCTTAACGCCAATTTCAACCGTTCCGCCCCCCATGGAAGGTCCTTGCTCTAATGCCATTATGCGGTTTCTCCCGGCTGTTCGCTTGTATCTTGCTTACGCATATGGTCGGCAATACGGCGCGCCAGTTGACGGGCGACGCAAAGTTTAGATTGGCGCGGCCAATCGTCAACGCCGGTGCGGGTCACCAAGTGCACGGTATTGTCGTCGCCGCCAAAGGTATTTGTGGATGATGAGACATCGTTGGCGCAAATCCAGTCACAGCCTTTTTTCGCCAACTTTGCGCGGGCATGTTCGATCACAGATTCGGTTTCGGCGGCAAAACCCACCACCAAACGCGGCCGTGCGGCACCGGGTATGGACAGGCTGGCGAGGATATCGGGGTTTTGCACGGTGGAAAAACTGGGGCTCTGCGTGCCGGATTTTTTGATCTTTTGTTCGGCTTCACCGTCCACCCGCCAGTCGGCCACGGCGGCGGCACAAACAGCGATGTCGACCGGCAGGACCGCGTCCACGGCGGTTTTCATTTGCCGTGCCGTTTGAACATGATGGGTGGTTACCCCGACAGGATCTGGCAGGGCCACGGGGCCGCTCACCAAGGTCACCTGCGCGCCCAAATCATGAAGCGCCTGGGCGATGGCGTGGCCTTGTTTGCCGCTGGATCGGTTGGCGATGTAGCGCACCGGATCGATGGGTTCGTGGGTCGGGCCACTTGTAACCACGGCCCGCAGGCCCTTAAGCGGCGCGTCGGCATCGAAAAAATCGACCACCGCCTGAACGATGGCATGGGGCTCGCTCATGCGGCCCTCGCCCCATTCGCCACACGCCATATCGCCTTCGTCGGGGCCGATGAGATGCACCCCGCGGGCTTTTAACAGCTCGACATTGTCTTGGGTGGCAGCGTGTTCCCACATGCGTACATTCATGGCCGGTGCGGCCAACACCGGCTTGTCTGTGGCCAGCAACAAAGTGGTGGCTAAATTGTCGGCCATGCCATGGGCCATCTTCGCCAGTGTATTGGCGGTGGCCGGGGCGACCAGCAAAACATCGGCTTGGCGCGACAAATTGATGTGGCCCATTTCGTGTTCGTCGGTGAGCGAAAATAAATCCGTATAAACCTTATCACCCGAAACGCTGGCCAGGCTCAGCGGCGTGACAAACTGTTCAGCGCCTTGGCTCATCACACAACGAACGCGTGCACCGGCTTTGATCAGCTGGCGCACAAGCTCCGGCGTCTTATAGGCGGCAATGCCACCGGTGACGATCAATAGGATGCGTTTTCCGATCAACACGGGCCAAAATCCAAATGAAAAAAAGTCCACATAAATAATGCGAATTACCAAAAATTGGTGTGGATAAGATAAAGATCAATAACCCACCGCGCAAGTGTTAATTAGGCGAAATCTATCATAGAATTTGAATAATTATAAACATACAGCACGACAAAGCGTTAAAGGGCAGCCAATCCCAGGGCCACAATGGCCACACCGAGCACCAGCAATAATGGCATCGCCAACATATCGCGCTTGCGCCGCCCGCGCAGCTGCGCCACCGTATCGGGATGCAGCATCAGGCCTTGTTCATCAAGGAGACTCAATGCTTTTTCCATTCCTTTGATGATCGCCGGCAGGCGCTTAATGGTTTCCAAACCCTGGCGCGCGGCTTCTTTGGCGCGCGCCTCAGGACCCAAATTGGCGCGCATCCAATCTTCGATCAGCGGCCGGGCAATCACCCACATATTGGCGTCCGGGGCCATGCGCCGCCCGGTGCCTTCGGCCACCAGCATGGTTTTTTGCAACAGCAGTAATTGCGGTTGGGTTTCCATGGCGAAGGTTTCGGTGATTTGAAACAACTGGCCCAAAAGGCGGGCAATGGAAATTTCGTTTTGCGGGCGGTCCAAGATCGGTTCGGCGATGGAGCGACACGCCTGGGTGAATTCCTCCAAAGGTTGATTTTGTGCAATCCATCCGGCTTCGAAGTGAACCTCGGCGGCGCGCCGGTAATCGCGGATCATAAACGACATCAGCAATTCAGCCAGATAGCGCCGGCTGTCCCGGTCCAAGCGCCCCATGATGCCAAAATCGACGATGGCGATGGCGCCGTCGGGCAGCACGAACAAATTTCCGGGATGCATGTCGGCGTGGAAAAAACCGTCGCGAAAGGCCTGGAAAAAGAACGTCTCGGCGGTTTTGCGCAAAATTTCGAGGGTGTCGTGTCCAGCCGCTTTGATGGCTTTGATGTCGTTGAAGGGAATGCCGTAAACGCGTTCGGTGGTGAGCACCCGCTGGCCGGTGCGCACCCAGTTGATGCGCGGGATAAGGATGGAGCGATCATCGATGAAATTCTCGCGCAACTCGTCCGCGGCGGCGGCTTCGAACCGCAAATCCATTTCCATTTCGACCGAACGGGCCAAGGTGGTGACGGTTTCAATCGGTTTGAGACGCCGCAATTCGGGGCGGGCGCGTTCAAAAAGCCGCGCGCCCCAGAAAAACAATTCGAGATCGGCATTAAAAGCATCTTCGATACCGGGACGCAAAATCTTCACCGCGACGTCTTCGCCATCCTTGGTGACGGCAAAGTGCACCTGGGCGATGGAGGCCGCGGCGACCGGTTCGTCATCAAATTCAGAAAATAAATCTTCGATCGGCTGGCCAAATTCGGCTTCGATGGCGGCGCGGGCTTGGGCCGTCGGGAACGGTGGCAACTTATCTTGCAGCTTGGACAGGTCGGCGGCCATTTCTTCGCCCAAAAGGTCCGAGCGCGTCGACAGCATCTGGCCGACCTTGATGAAGCTCGGTCCCATGTCTTGGAACGCGCGCGCCAAGCGTTC
>JAESUA010000214.1 GCA_016763255.1 Magnetovibrio sp.
ATGGCGTCTTCGACCACATCCATGGCCCAGTCCATCTGCACCTTGGTGGTGATCAGTGGCGGGGTGAAGGTGAGCACATTGCCCATGGTGATTTTGAAGCTCAACCCACCATCAAGCACCCGATAAAATATCTCTTCCGCCGCATCATTGGCCGGGGTCTTGGCATCGCGGTCCAGCACCAACTCACAGCCAAACAACATGCCGCGTCCGCGCACATCGCCGATCAAGCGGTATTTATTTTTCATGTCCTGCAGGCGTTGTAACGCGTGGGCACCCACGGTGGCCGAATTTTCAACCATGTTTTCGCGCTCGATAATCTCAATCGTTGTCAGCGCCGCGCGGGTGGTCAGGGGGTTTTTCTCATGGGTGTAGTGACCAAAAGCAAAGTCCCCGGCGACATCCAAATCCGGGTGCACCAAGGTCGCGGCAATCGGTAACATGCCGCCACCCAATGCCTTGCCCATCACAATCATGTCCGGCACCACGCCGTCATGGTCGCAGGCGAACATTTTTCCGGTTTTGCCTAGGCCTGTGGGAATTTCATCAAAAATCAACAAGGCGCCAAAATCATCACAGGCTTGGCGCACTTCTTTCCAAAAACCTTTGGGCGGCAAGTAAGGCACGGCGCGTGCGGGTTCGGCAATCACCGCCCCGATGTCGCCTTCTTTTTCCAACACATAGCGGACCATTTTGGCGCACGCCAACCCGCAGGCATCCAGGTCTGGCTGGCCGTTGGCATCGCACTTATGACCATAGACACAGCGGTAGCAGCCAAACGGGGCAACGTGCTCAGCCCCCGGCAGCAACGGCCCGATGGGCGAACCGCGGAACAGTTGTTCACCGCCGACGCTCGACGCGCCAAACCCCGCGCCATGAAAAGCATCCCAAAAAGACACAGTCTTAAAACGCCCGGTGGCAGCACGCGCCAGCTTCATGGCGATTTCGATGGCATCCGATCCGCCGGTGGCAAACAGAACCTTAGATAGCTTACCCGGTGAAATTTCAGCCAGCTTTTCGGCCAAGGCCACCGCCGGTTCACAGGTGAAACGACGCGGCGCAAATGGCAAATCATCCATTTGCTGAACAATTGCCTTTTTCAAATCGGGGTGGCCGTAACCGATGTGGTGCACATTGTTGCCATGGAAATCCATGTACGTGCGGCCATTCATGTCTTCTAAGTAGACCCCTTGGGCCTTACGCACGGCGGACATACACGGGGTGGAAACGGATTGATGCAGAAAGTATTTTTCGTCACGTTCCAAGGGCTTGAGAGTTTGTGCATCATGGGTGCGTTCGGCCCAGGCTTTGCGGCGGGGCGACCAGTTGACCTCACCTTCTGACAGCATTGGGCCTTTTTGTTGCGCACTGTGCGTGGTGTTCATCGATACCCTCTCCTGATTAAATTTGGGCAACTTCATGCTCCGTGTTGACCAATTTGACGCCGCGCACTACCATAACTCAAATCGTTAATTCTTATTCTGTCCATAGGTAAAATCGATGCATTATATACAGCTGCGCGCGTTCCATGCGGTCGCCACGTACGGTGGTTTTTCAAAGGCTGCAAACCAGTTATGCCTCACCCAGCCGGCAATTTCCGACCAAGTGCGCAAACTGGAAGAACATTTTGGGGTGTTGCTGTTTCACCGCTTAAAACGCACCGTGCGGCCCACCGAATTGGGTGATGAATTGCTGCACATCACACGGCGCATGTTCGACGTGGAAAGCGAAGCGATCGAGCTGCTCTCGGAAAGCAAGGTACTGCGCACAGGTTACCTCAATGTGGCAGCAGATGCGCCGCTGCACGCGATCCAAATGATCAGCGCCTTTCGCCATGTTTATCCAGGCATTGAAATTTCGCTTAAACGCGGTAATTCGGATTCGATCCTGGCCCAATTGCACGATTACAGCGCCGACATCGGCGTTTTAGCCCAAGATCCGGGCGACCCGTCCCTCACCGTGGTGCCCTTGCGACGCGATCTGTTGGTGGCGTTCGTGCCCAACGACCATGTGCTGACCAAAAAGAAGACCGTGAGTTTACGTCAGCTTTCCGAACAGCCCTTGGTGATCCGTGAAAAAGGCTCCACCACCCGCCAACGCATCGAAGAGGCGTTCGAAAGCCAAGGTCTGCAAGGCCGTGTGGTGATGATTGCCGAGGGCCGCGAAGCCAACCGCGAAGCGGTCGCGGCTGGCATCGGTATCGGCATCGTTTCGGGGCCCGAATTCGGCCATGACTCACGCCTCACCGCGCTGCCCATATCCGACCTCGACGTGGTGATGACCGAATACATGGTCTATCTCAATGAACGCGTGCACCAACGGGTGATCAAGGCGTTTCTCGACACCGTACACAAAGAGGTGCAGCTCACTTAGGAGCGATGAATTCTCATTGCGCACCCATGTCGTAGGCCATTGGGCCACGGCCGCCCACGTCCAAGATGGAATACGACAACGCCGTGATGTGCGAATTGATCTGCTTGAAATCACGCAGCAAATCCATGTGTATAGCACTGGTTTCCATGCTTTCGGCGGTGCCCCGGCGCAAGCGTTCGAAATGGCGCTGACAGGCATCGATCTGGGCATCACGAAAGGCGCGTTTTTCGCTGAGCAGTTCGGTCGCCAAACCTTCATCCTGAGACAGAAATAAATTGAACGACATTTGCAAGTTGGCCATCAAACGTTCGTGCAAGACATCGATGTCATGTTGTCCTTCACCGGAAAAGCCCAGGCCCTTTTTCTGCTTCACCGCCGCCAGTTCCATCAAATTGCGATCGATCAGATCGCCAACGTGTTCCAGGTTGGTGACATAGTGCACGATGGTCATGCAGCGTTCACTTTCACGGCGCGTCAGTTTGCCTCGGCTGATTTCGGTGGCATAGAATTTAACCGCTTCATTAAGTCGATCAACATCATCATCCATACGTTCGATGGCTTTGATGGACGTCACATCGTGGGATTTAAACGCTTCTATACTGAGCTCCAGCATGCGGTAAACCACGTCCCCCATACGCAACGCTTCACGCGATGCGTTGGCCAAGGCTTGCCCGATGTTGCCGACCTGGTCTTCATTGAGATACAACGGCTGCATCGGCTGATCCGGGGCATTGGGATCAAACGCCGGACGAGGCATGAAACGTTCGACTAAGCGCGCCATAACCTCGGTAAACATTATGAAGGACAGCGCTAAGGCAACGTTAAAAAGGGTGTGAAAGTTAGCAATTTGACGCGCCGGTGCGGATTCAAATTCTGCCAAATACGGCCCCACGAAGTCGAGCAACGGGAACGCCAAAAGTGCCCCGGTGACACGAAACAACAAATTACCGACCGCAACCCAGCGCCCTTCCAAGGCCCCGCCAACGGTAGCCGAAATCGCCGGCAATGTACCGCCCACATTGATGCCAAGAACCAAGACCAAGGCCAAATCAACTGGCACATGGCCGGATGCCGCCAACGACATCACCAGCAAGACCATCGCCAGTGAAGAATGCGACAACCACGTCATGATGATCGCCAACACCATCGCCAACAACAATTCATCTTGCAAAGCGCTGATCAACTGCTGAATAAGCTCGGATTCACGCATCGGGCTGGACGCACCGACAATTTGTTTCAGCGCCAACAACATCAAGCCCAATCCCAAAAGGATGCGCCCGATATTACGGGTCCCCTTGCGCTGGGCCATCATGAAGATGATCAATCCCACGGTGACGCACAGCGGGCTTAAAAAACTAAGATCAAAACTAAGAACTTGCGCCACCACGGTGGTGCCGACATCGGCACCCAAAACGGTGGCCAGCGCAGGGCCGGTCTTGATCAAACCACGACTGGCGAACGAGGCGATCAACAACACCACGGCGGTACTGGACTGCACCAATGCGGTTAAACCCGCACCGGTCAGTGCGGCAGTGAAACGATTTGATGTTGAACGGCGGATCGCCAAGCGCAATTGCCCACCGAGCGCACGCATCGCCCCGGTACGCACCATGCGCAGCCCCCACAGCAAAGCCGCAACCCCACCGATCAAATTGAACAGACCTAGCGTACCGGCACCCATGTCACCACCTTCTTTTTGTTGTTTATTTTATCTCCATGAAGCACGCGATCACGCCGCCCTGCTCCCAAATAATGTCTTGGGAACAGGGTTGCACAATCAAATGCTTCACGTCGTGGCCGACTTCCACGCCATGGCTCGGGCGTTGATGCCTCTGCTGATCAATGCATGAAGTGATTTCACCACAATCGAGGTGAGCACGATCATCATCGCCATCGCTGCCGCCGGGGCTTGATCGCCGACGTCATCCATATTCAACACCGAGATCGAGGCCAGCTTGGTATCCGGTGCATACAAGAACACCACCGCAGAAACCGTGGTCATGGCGTTGACAAATAGATAGATGGCGACGTCGGAAATGGCGGTCAAGCAAATCGGGAAATGAACTCGAGCAACCGTCTTATAAAACGGCGCTTTTAGAGATGCCGAGACGGCTTCAAATTCCGGGTCGATTTGCTTTAAGGCGGTCACCAAGGTCAAATGAGACACGGTGTAAAAATGCGCCACCGAGGCCAAAACCAAGATCGCCATGGTGCCGTATATACCGCTGAACGGGTTGTCCCCATCGGCAAAGAAAAAGATATACGCCAAGCCCAAAACCATGCCTGGAACGGCCATGGGGATCATCGCCATCATTTGCACGGTGGTGCGCAGGCCTTTAAAGCTTTGACACTTTTCAACAAAATACGCACCCATGAAGATTATGCCGGTACCGACAAACGCGGTGATGGTGGCCATCTTGAGGCTGTTGAAAAACGATGCCCAACCGTTGGGATCAACGGCATCAAAATCATAATGCACCAACGTGAACGACATGTCATAGGGCCAGAACGTGATGAACGATGAAAATGCCGCCATGCCCAAGATAGAGACCAAAAACACCGTCACCGCCGCGCAAAAGGTGAACAGCAAACCATCACGCAAGGCATGGGGTTTGGGGTGATATGGGGCCGAGCGTGCGGTCAGCACCGCCGTTTGTTTTTTGCGCACATGACGATCGACCACGAACGAGACCAACGCCGGCACCAACAACACCATGCCGACCACCGCACCGATGGAGAAGTTTTGCTGTCCCACCACTTGCTTATAGATATCGGTCGCCAATACGTTGAAGTTGCCGCCGATCACCTTAGGGATACCAAAGTCGGTGATGGCCAGGGTAAAAGCGACAAAGCCCGCACTGATCAGGCCATAACGTGCCCCCGGCAAGGTGACGGTGAAAAAGATCCGCACCCGTCCGGCACCCAACACTTCCGCCGCCTCATAGAGGCGTGCATCCGATGTCGACAACGAGGTAACCATGATCATCAACACATGGGGGAAAATATAGAAACACATGCCGATGGTGATGCCGATGGGGCCATAAATGCTTTCGCCCATCAAAAGGTCCTTGATCACCCCTTGATTGCCAAACAGATACACCAACGAGATGGCCGGCAACAAAGACGGCGCTAGAATGGGAATACTGGCCAGGGCGCGAAAAATTTTCTTTCCCCGCATGCACGAACGGGTCAGCGCATATGCATAAATAAACGCCATCGATCCGGCGATCAGCGTCACGCCCAAGGCCATGCCTACGCTGTTCCATATGGACAACACCAGCCCATAGGACGAAAAATATTCGATAAAATTGTCCAGGCCGACAAACACACCGTTGTTGTCTTGGAAACTTTTGGTAAAAATCGTGATCAGCGGCAACACAAGTGCAACCATCATCGCGGCGACGATGGCCAACAGCCCCGCCAGCATGATCATCTCATCTTTGCTGAGATGGCGCATACGCTGGATAAAGTTTGGACGGCCCATCGGGGCTTTTTCACGACGCGGGTCTTTATTCATCGTTGTGGAATAGTTCATGGCACACCTCACGTATCTAGATCGGCGGAGCCGGGGAACAGCTGTAAATGCTCTTTGGGCAAAGCGATGGCAAGACGTTCACCACGGCCCAAGGACATATCGCGCATCAAATTGATGGAAAAATCGGCGGTCAAACGGATGTCGCGGCCATCGCGACGGCACGCCAACTCGGCGCGGCAAAACGAACCAAGAAATTCCACATCGACCACTTCGGCATCAATATAATTTTCCGTCTTTTCGCTGACGCCGCGCACCATCACGTCTTCGGGACGGATGCAGGCCGTGACCGTGGAGCCAAGTTCAAAACCACCAGCCTGGCCATCAACCATTAGGGCACAGTCGCCCATGCGCACCTGATTGCCATCTTCGAAAACACCTTCGAGGAAGTTCATTTCTCCGATGAAGTCGGCGACATAAGCGGTGGCGGGATTGCCGTAAATTTCTTGCGGCGTGCCGACCTGTTCGATCACCCCGTGGTTCATCACCACGATCTTGTCGGCCATGGCCATGGCTTCTTCCTGGTCGTGGGTCACCATGATGGTGGTGATGCCGAGCTTGCGTTGCAGCTCTTTCATTTCATGGCGCAGGTTAACACGCACCTTGGCATCCAGTGCCGAAAGCGGTTCATCAAGCAACAACATGTTGGGTTCATTGGCCAAGGCGCGGGCCAAGGCGATGCGTTGTTGTTGGCCCCCCGAAAGGGCCGATGGGTACTTTGGTCCGGAGTCCGACAAGCCAACGGTGTCGAGCAAGTCTTGAACCCGCTGATTGACCTTGTCGCGGCCCATCTTGCGTACCGATAGGCCGTAGGCAATGTTTTGCTTGGCGGTGAGATTGGGAAACAGAGCGTAGGATTGAAACACGATGCCAAAATCGCGAGAGACCGGCGGCAAGTGTGAAATATCCTTACCCCCTTGCACAATTTGTCCTGAGGTCTGGAAATCGAGCCCGGCAATGGCCCTGAGTAACGTGGTCTTGCCGCATCCGGATGGACCGAGGAAGCAGACGAACTCGCCATCCTTCACGGTCAAAGAGACATCATCCAGGGCGACGAACTCGCCAAACTTCTTGGTTAAGTTGTTGATTTCCAAGTAAGGAGTGGTGACGGTTTCGTCAGCTGTAATTTTATTCATTGTTCCAGCCATCTTGGGTGTCCTCTTCTGAGCCTGTTGCCAGGAGAGAATACACTAAACGAGGGGGGGAGGTCCGGACCACGGTGCCAAACGATTGGCGCCGTGGTCCCACCAGGTCTTAAGATATGTGGTTCGTTACGACTTTATTTAGGCGCAGACTTGGAACCGTAGCGATTTTCCCATTTTTTGAGAATACGCGTGCGGTTTTCAGCGGCCCAGGCAAAGTCATTTTTGATCATCCGCGTGATCACTTCAGGCGGAAAACCCTTGACCGGTTTGGCGATGCCATCGATGGCGACCACGGCATAACCCTGGTTGTACATCACGTTGGCTTCTGTGGAGACGGACCAGTCGGCAAAGCGCTTTGCGGCGGCTATGTTCTTCGAGGTTTTGATAATACCGAAGCTTTCCAGATCCCAACCGAGGCCTTCTTTCGGCGCGATCACTTCCAGTGGTGCACCTTTGTTTTTCAACTGTGCGCCCTTGTAAGCAAAGGAAATGCCGATGGGGAATTCACCCTTGCCAGCCATTTTGCACGGTTTTGAGCCCGAATGGGTGTAGATGCCGATGTTTGAATGCAGGCCATCCATGAATTCCCAGGCCTTGTCTTCACCCCAGATTTGCATCCAGGAAGAAACGTCCAAGAATCCGGTACCCGAAGAGGCCGGGTTCGGCATCACGATATGGCCCTTGTAGACCGGGTTGGTCAAATCCTGCCATGATGTCGGCATCGGCAGATTGTATTTTTTGGACTCGATGGTGTTGACGCACAGCGATGCAATCCAGGCGCGCTGACCGACCCAAGCCGGGGCATCCGCACTGTCACGATACAGCGCATTCACCTTATCAAGACCCTTGGGCGCATAGCCTTCGAGCATGCCGAGGTTGTCGAGCATCAAAAGGCTGGTTGCGGCAACACCCCAGACCACATCGGCCTTGGTATTTTCGCGTTCAGCCAACAGTTTTGCGGTGATGATGCCGGTGGAATCACGCACCCACTGAATGGAGATGTCGGAATTATTTTTTTCAAACGCGGCCTTAAAGCCCTGCAGCTCTTCCGGTTCGACAGCGGTGTAAACAGTTAACTTGGTGGCGGCCTGAGCTGCATGGCTCCAGCCCAACAATGTCGCAGCGCAAAGTGCATACTTTAACGATTTGGAAAGTTGCATTTTCATCTTTCGTCCTCTTTTACTAAAGCCTAGGGAAACAAACCTGCGCACTTACGGCGTTTAAGTTGTCCCCAATCCCTGTGCGGAAACCTCCGCTTGGTGCCCGGATTATAGTCATTCCACAAACGTACCGAGCCTAACATTTGTGGATTGAGGGCCATTAGTCCACTCGCTGACTAATAAGTCAAATCGACATTACAGATACAATCGATAAGCCAGAGTTATTCAAATGTAGCCCCACAGGCCTCCATCACATGCATATAAAAGGCCTTGATGACGCTGTTGTGGGGCCAGGATTTTCGCCGTTCTCGCTGATACACCAAATACGCCGTCAGTTCCGTGGCGGGGACATCCAACGGTACTGTTTTTAGGCGCGGATCGCCGTTGAATTCTTTCTCCCAGATGATGCCTATACCCAATCCGCGCCTCACCGCTTCGAGCATGCCTTCGCGCGAAGAAATTTCCAACCCGGTGCGCGGAACAAATTGTGCTTCCTGGCATGCCACGTCAAACACCGCACGGGTTTGCGAGCCTTCTTGGCGCAAGACCAGGGCGCGTTTGTGCAGATCATCAAAGCCGATCAGTGGGCGTGAAGCCAACGGATGATCTTGCGGCACCACACACGCCAGCCCCGATTTTCGCACCGCCACGGCTTCAAATTTACGCGCCGACCCGGTTTTTGACAACACCGCAATGTCGGTTGTACAGTTCATCAAGCCTGCCAAGGCTTCTTCGGCAGACCCCAACGACAAGCTGACCTCCACGCCGGGATGGAGTTTGGCAAAGGTGGCGATGAACTCCAAAACCGTCGCCGGGCTATCAGATCCCACCCGCAACACACCACCACCCAGATTATCGGCATCACAGACCAGCGCGGCGGCATCGTCTTGCAGGGCAAACAATCGATTGGCGACATCCAGCATGACTTGGCCCAAGGCGGTCGGTTTGATCGCCCCGCGTTTGCGCTCCAACAGTTTGACATTATAGCCCTTTTCCAAGCTTGCCACCTGCATCGAAAGCGTCGACTGGGTCAGTCCCAAGGTTCGCGCGGCCTTGGTGAAGCTGCCTTCATTGGCGACCGCGGCAAAGGATTTAAGTTGCGATAGGTTGATGATCATGGGTACACCGGCGGCTTGTTCACGGTCGGCCTAGCCCGCCTTTTTTTGTGAACGTGAGCGCGCGCATGAGGCCAAAAAGTCTTCGTCGAATGGATCAAACGCGCCGAAGCGGTTTGGCGCAAACGCACTCAAATCGATCTGTGGCTCGTGGCCCATGACCAGCTGTGCGATGGCCGAACCGGCCCCGCCAGAAATGCTCACCCCGGCACCGCAACACCCCGACACCACAAACGCACCATCCAAGTTTGGCGCCGCGCCGAGGGCGTATTTGCCATCCGGCGTATAGCCCGATGGCCCGGAAATATAATGATGAATTTCCACCTCAGCCAAACTGGGGCAGCGTTCCATAAACGGCTCCACCGCCTCTTCCAGGGCCGCCCAGCCGTCATGATCTTCGTCGAAGGCAAATCCTTGTAGGTTGTCCGGCAAGTCTTTGGGGTTGGCCCATTTGCTCTCTTTGTCGCGCAGGCCGAACAACAGACTGCCGACCTCGGGCCGGGCATACGCGTTGGCATCGGGCAAGATGGTCACCGGGCAATTGGCTGGGTAGGCCTCATGGTTAGCGGTGATCCAATAATGGCTGCACACCGGGGCCATGGGTACGCCGCTATCATGGGGTGCCAGCAAATTGTTGATCCATGGGCCGGATGCC
>JAESUA010000215.1 GCA_016763255.1 Magnetovibrio sp.
AACGGCTGTTGGAAGCCCAGGATCGCGGGCTGTGGACCTCGCGCTTAAACTCTACGCGAGTGACACTTGAGGGGCTTTCACGGGCAGGGTGAAGCTGAACGTTGAACCTTTGCCCAGCTCGCTTTCGACGTAGAGTTTGCCAGCGTTGCGTTCCACCAATTCGTTGCACAACAACAACCCTAGTCCGGTGCCATTTTCGCCGTCAGTACCTAAGGTGGAGACGTTGTCAGCGAGGTTGAACAGTTTATCCAGTGTTTTTTCGCTCATCCCGACGCCCGTGTCGGTGACGTTGATGCGTGTACGACCGGTTGGCGTGGTTTCATAACCGATGGTGATGGTGCCGCCTGGGGGGGTGAATTTAATGGCATTGTTGACCAGATTACGGATCACGGCATCGATCATTTGTGGATCGGCAAAGGCGTGCGGTGCAGAATCTGTTTCGATCAGCTTAATGTCTTTATCCGCCGCCACCGGGCCGAGCAAATCGATAGTATTTAACGTGATATCGCTAACCTTGAAACTCACCGGCTCGACGCTCACCCGATCCATCTGCAGGCGGGACCATTCCAACAGGTTTTCCAAAAGCTTGAACACCCGGGTGGCGCTGGCATCGATGGTTTGTGCGTAATCTTTGACTTTTTCGGGACTCAATTTGTCGGCGCGCTGCTCCAGCAGGGCGGTGAAGCCCAACAAGGATGTGAACGGGCTGCGCAGATCGTGGGCGATGATCGAAAAAAACTTGTTCTTTTCCTGGTTGAGCTTTTCCAGCTCTTCTTTGGCCAGGGCGTAGTTCTCCGCCAGCTCGACGTACTGGGCATTGACCGCCTCAGCGCGTTCGCGCTCATCTTGGAGGGTGAGCATTTCTTGGACCAGTTGGTCGTTGGAAGCGCGCAGACTTTCTTCGGTCGAACGCAGGGTTACCGTCAGCCGCACCAAATTGCGCAACATGGCATCCTGGCTGCCATCCCACGGCATGGCGGCCAGTGCCCCGGCGGATAGGAATTCGTCTTCCGTATGACGACTGACCAAATCCATCAACACCACAATGGGGATGCGCACACCGGCTTCTTTGGCGCCTTCGCAAATTTCCAGGGCGTGTTGGGGTTGATCCGAACGGCTGCGCACAATGCACAGTTGAAAGGGCAAGCTGACGAGGGCGGTGAGGGTGTCCTCTGGTGTTTCGGTATGATCGAGTTTAATCGAGAATCCGTCGCCTTCGAAAGCTACTCGCAGGGCGGCCTCGGTTTCTGCGCCGCCACCGGTTAAAAGGATTCGTGCCGAACCCATACTATCCCTCGATCCTTTATTTTTTTGAGCATCGTTTAGAGCAATCACTTGATTAATATAAGATTGCATCAAAATATTGCCTAAGACTAAATAAAACAATGCTAACTGCATAAATTATGGAGAATATACAATGTCAGGTGGTGAAGATGCCGAGCGGCACAAATTCAAGATGGAAAAAAAGAAAGCTGCCCGGGATAAAATTATGGCTGCTAAGACCGATCAGCGCGGTTTGGTGATCGTGCACACCGGTAAGGGTAAGGGCAAATCGACCGCCGCCTGGGGCATGGCCATGCGCACCTTGGGCCATGGTTGGCGGGTTGGCATCGTGCAGTTCGTTAAAGGCAAATGGGACACCGGTGAACGCGGTGTGTTCGAAAAATTTGGCGACCAATGTGTGATCGAGGCTCACGGTGAAGGCTTCAGTTGGGAAAGTCAGGACTTAGAACGTGACAAGGCGGCCGCCGCGCGGGCTTGGGATGCGGCCTGTAAAATGATGGCGGATGAGACCATCTCCTTGGTGATCATGGACGAAATCAACATCGCGCTGCGCTACGGTCAATTGGATAGCGAGATGGTGGTTGAGGCGCTTAAAAATAAGCGCGAAGACCAACATGTGGTGCTCACCGGGCGCAATGCCCTGGACGAAATTATCGATGCGGCTGATTTGGTGACCGAGATGACCCAGATCAAACATCCGTTCCGTTCCGGTATCAAGGCCCAAGCGGGGATCGAATTTTAACCTCTTGCGTGGTACTTATTTTGCAACGATTCGTATGCTGATCTTGGCATAAAACCTGGGGAGAAGAAGCGATGATCTCACGTTTGTTTAGGGTCTTGATTGTGGCGTTGGCCTTGCCACTGGGGGCGTGCTCGACCCAACAGATCAGCGATCTTGAGCGGGCCCAACAGATCGTCGGCGCGGCCAGCGCAACGTTGCAAAAATTCAAAGCCTCCCAGGACGAACCCATGGATGATTTTCGCGCCTTGTTGCCCGAGGCCGAAGGCCTGATCATCTTGCCCGGGGTGATCAAGGGCGGCTTCATTTTTGCCGCCGAAGGGGGCAGCGGGGTGATGCTGGCCAAGGATACATCCGGGCGGTGGAGCGATCCGGCGTTTTATTTCTTGGCCGCAGGCAGCGTCGGCTTGCAAGCCGGTGCGCAAATCGGTGACGTGGTTTTGTTGGTGTTCAGCCGTGATGCGGTGGCCTCGATCATCAAACACCAGGGCAAGTTGGGGGCAGATCTCGGCTTGATCATCGGCACCTTCGGCGTGGGGGTCGAAGCCTCGACCACCACCAATATCGGCGCGGATATCTTGGCCTTTACCCAAGGCATCGGCGCGTTTGCCGGAGGGTCTTTAGAAGCCGCCGCGCTGATCAAACGTAGTGATCTCAATCAGGCTTTTTACGGTCAAGCCATGGACCCTGCGGCGATTGTTTTGGCCGGTCCCGGGCAAAATTCGGCTGCCGATAAACTGCGCGCCGCGATCGATGGTCGATAAACCTGCCACTCCTCAAAACCCGGCCCGCGCCATCATGGTGCAGGGCACGGGCTCGGATTCCGGTAAATCCTTGATCGTTGCGGGGCTGTGCCGGGCGTTTGCCAAACGCGGTTTGACGGTGCGACCGTTCAAGCCGCAAAACATGTCCAACAATGCCGCGGTGACGTCCGATGGCGGTGAAATTGGCCGCGCCCAGGCTTTGCAGGCGCGTGCCTGTGGGGTCGCGCCGCATACCGACATGAACCCGGTGTTGCTCAAACCCGAGGCGGAAAACGGTGCCCAGTTGGTGGTCTGCGGGCAGATGCGCGGCCAAGTCACGGCAAAAGATTTTCGCACCTTCAAAGAGACCTTGTTGCCCGATGTTTTGGCGGCCTTTGAGCGCCTGAAAGCGACCTGCGATCTGGTGATCGTCGAGGGCGCGGGCAGCCCGTCCGAAGTCAATTTGCGCGCTGGCGACATCGCCAACATGGGCTTTGCCACCGCCGCAAAGGTGCCGGTAATTTTGGCCGGGGATGTGGAAAAGGGCGGCGTTATCGCCCAGGTGGTCGGCACCCACGCGGTGCTGATGCCGTCGGAACGCGACCTCATCAAAGGTTTTGTGATCAATAAATTTCGCGGCGATATATCGCTGTTTGATCCCGCCGTGACGGATATGGAGGCGCGTACCGGCTGGGCGGGCTTGGGTGTGATTCCCTGGTTTACCAAGGCCGCGCGCCTGCCCAAAGAAGACAGCGCCTCGCTGGGACGTTGGGCCGAAACCGGACGTGGTGATGGAACCCTCAACGGTCGCGGCGCGATCCGCATCGCGGTGCCCAGGTTCCCGCGCATCGCCAACTTTGACGACCTCGACCCGTTGATGTGTGAAGACGATGTCGATGTGTTGATGATCGAATCTGGCCAAGCCATTCCCGGCGACGTCGATGTGATCGTTTTGCCCGGCTCCAAATCGGTGATCTCTGATCTGCGTCACCTCAAAGCCGAAGACTGGGATGTCGATATCGCCGCGCACATCCATCGCGGCGGATTGGTGGTTGGTTTGTGCGGTGGTTATCAAATGCTCGGTCAACGCATCTCAGACCCAGACGGGATTGAAGGCGAAGCGGGCGAAGAACTTGGTCTTGGTTTGCTGGATGTGGAAACGGTGCTCACCGGCGATAAAACACTGGAGCAAATCAAAGGCCATGAGCCCGCCACCGGGACTTCCATCGCAGGCTATGAAATGCATATTGGTCTGACCGAAGGCCCCGACCGCCACACCCCGTGGTTCCATCTTGAAGACGGCCGAGAAGAAGGTGCGTTGAGCGCCAATGGCCAAGTCATGGGTACATATCTGCACGGCGTATTCGCCGCCGACCCCTTCCGCCACGATTTCCTATCGCGCCTACGCGAAGGCCGCAGCGGCGGCGCGGCCTACGATCAAGGCGTGGAAGAGGCGCTGGATGACTTGGCGGATCATTTGGAGCGGTGTTTGGATCTGTATGGTTTGTTGGCTTTGGCGCGCTAGGGGATTAACCACTGAGGGCACAGTGCGTTCTGGTCCTAACCGTCATACCCGGACTTGA
>JAESUA010000216.1 GCA_016763255.1 Magnetovibrio sp.
CCCCACCCTGTTTTTAGAATTTGAAGGCACCCCCAATTCGGTGGCCGAGCAAGTCGAAACCGTAAAATCCATCGCTGAAGATTTTGGCGGCACAGATTTTAAGTGGGCCGATAAACCCGAAGACCGCAGCCGCCTGTGGGCGGCACGCCATGACATGTACTACGCCGGCTTGGCGTTACAACCCGGCGCTCGGGCGCTGAGCACCGATGTGTGCGTGCCGATCTCAAACTTGGCCGAATGCATTCAGCGCACCCATATTGCCCTTGAACAAAGCCCGCTTACCGGGTTGATATTGGGTCATGTGGGCGATGGAAATTTCCACACCCTGTTGCTGTTTGATGCACATAATGTAGCTGAAGTTGAGGAGGCCGAACGCCTCAACGCCGACATCGTTGCCCAGGCCTTGGCGCTGGATGGCACCTGCACCGGCGAACACGGCATCGGCTTGGGTAAGATCAAGTACCTGCGTCAGGAACTGGGGGTTAACGCGGTCGATGTGATGGCCATGATCAAGGCAAGCCTTGACCCGACCAACATCATGAATCCAGGCAAGGTATTGCCGCAAAACTAAACCAAAGGGGGGATTAGCCCATGGCGACACCACAACCGGGCATATTTGTCGAAGGTCATCGTTATCTACATGCCTTGGAATACACCCTCAAGCCAGACAGCTCGCTTGAGGCCATTGCCATTGCCATAAAAGCGGCGCACGCCACCGATGCGCACGCCGTGTTTGCCTTTGGACCCACGCTGTGGGCGGACATGTCGCGCGAACGCATGCCCTGTGGGCTGACAGATTTCAAAGCCCTCAACGGCCCAGCAGCCCACGCCCCAGCGACCCAGCGCGACATTTTGGTGTGGCTGCATGCGCCGTCGCGCGATCAGGTGATGGATGCGGTACTGGCGGTGGACGGGGTGATATCCCAGGTGGCCAAGCGTGAACTGGATCTGCCCGGTTTCATCTATCACGACAGCCGAGATCTGACCGGTTTTATCGATGGCAGCGCCAATCCCAAAGACGATGCCGCCAAACACTTGGCCGCACTGGTGCCCGATGGCCAGCCCGGCGCGGGCGGAAGCATCGTTTTGTCACAAAAATGGGTGCACGACTTGGCCAAGTTCAACGAACTTAGTGTTGACGATCAACAACGCGTGATCGGGCGCACCAAACCAGACAGCATCGAATTGCAAGGCCATGCCCAGCCCGCAAATTCTCATGTCAGCCGCACGGACATCAAGCTCAAAGGCGTGGCACAAAAAATGTATCGCCGCAGCTTTCCGTTCGGTACCGCAAGCGAACAAGGGCTCTATTTCTTGGCCTTCGCATGTGAGCAAGCCCGATTTGAGTCCGTACTCGCCAGCATGTACGGATTGGATGAGAATGGGATCAGCGACCACCTGCTGGAATTTTCCAAAGCGCTCACCGGGAGCTATTGGTTCGCGCCAACCATAGAGGATCTTGCTGCAGCCCTTAATTAGTGAACTACAAATGATTGGAACCATAGGTGACTTCTAGCAAAATTAAAAATGATATTGAGGACGCAATCTCCCAAGGAATTGCCAGCAATATTTATCGTGCAGAACGGGCCTTACTCATTTATCGCGCAATTGGCAAAACTCCGCTGCCATCAATGCACATGGTTATGGATACGATAATTTTTTCGGATCTGTTCAACAAATGTGTATTAAAGATGTAGGCACATCTCTAGCTGCGGTTTTTGAACATAATAAGCGCCACAACCTTCGGAGCATTCCCTGGGTTCTTGACTGCATTGAAAACAACCCTGAAGTACCTAAAGCGCTCGAAATCAAAAAAGACAACCTAAATGCACTTACTAAAAATTGGAGACACCGTCTCACTCATGCATTCGATGCTTCACACAAAGAAGCACTTCGCAAACTACGAATGTTTCGAAATAAACGATTAGCCCACGACGAATTAATCTTAGATGAGGATATTGATCTTCCGACATGGGAAGAAATTGACGATTTGCTCAAACTTGCAAAAGAGTTACATGCAGAAATGGGGCTAGAGTTAGTTCGGATTATTTATCAAGTAGACGATGGAAGCTTCACCTTAAGTGATGATGCAACACGTGCATCCAGAGCTCTTGAACAGCTTTTGAATAATTCAGGGGTGATCAAAAATTAAGGCATCCAGGTGTCGAGATCGGCGACGCTTTGCTCGCCTGTGTCCATGTCTTTGACTTCGTGGTTTTCTTGTTCGGCGTTGGCCGGGAACCAGACGAACGGGATGCCTTTGCGTGAGGCGTATTTCATCTGCGCCTTGAGCGATTTGGCTTCGCGATACATTTCGACCTTAATGCCGCGTTCGCGCAGCTTGCGTGAGGTCGTGGTCAAATCGCTGCGTGCCGATCCCGGCAGGCAGGCGACCATGACGTGGGTCGGGCATTTTGCGCCCAACTCGATCCGGCCTTCTTTGACCAGCTTGGAAAATATCCGCGAAAAGCCGATCGACATGCCGACGCCGGGTAGTTTTTGGCGCGAATACGATCCCACCAAATTGTCGTAGCGTCCGCCCGCGCACACGGTCGGGAAATCGGGATAATCGACCAGTTTGCCTTCGTAAACCGTGCCGGTGTAATAATCAAAACCGCGCGCGATGGACATGTCGGCGACCACCGTGCCCTTATCCAGGTGCGCCAGTTCCAACATCACAAAGGTGAGTTCTTCGAGGCCCGCTTCGAGCTGTTCGTTGTCGATGCCAAAGGCCCGCACCTGATCGGCAAAGCTGGCGTCATCGGTCTGAATGGCGGCAAGATCGACGCATTTTTGCGCCACATCCGCAGCCAAGCCCAGCTCGCCGGTCAAACCGGCAAGCACCCCATCGACGCCAATTTTATCCATCTTGTCGGCGATGCGGATGGCATTGACGATGTCTTCGATGCCCAGGCCTTGATAAAAACCCTGCAAGATTTTGCGGTTGTTGATGTGCAGGCGCACCGGGCCAACATCCAAACGGCGCAAAACGTCCAGGGTCATGGCGGGGATTTCCGCATCGAAATGCAGCGAAACCTCGCCCATATCGATGACATCAATGTCGCACTGGTAAAATTCACGCAGGCGGCCTTCTTGCGGCCGTTCACCACGCCAGCAGCGCTGCATTTGATAGCGTTTGAACGGGAACACCAGATCGCCAAAATGCTGGGCGACGTAACGCG
>JAESUA010000217.1 GCA_016763255.1 Magnetovibrio sp.
CACTTCCCATTTAACGTAAAGACTGCCCCACCCTTCGATATGGCCTAAGATGTCTTGATGTTCCAAGGCCGCCAAAAAGGTGGTGAGCACTTCATACAGGGCCGGATGGGGTTCGCGTTCCGGCAGGGCCTGCGCACACACCGCAAGCGCCGCCGTCATCCCCGCCAAACGATCCGGCGTGTCCAGCAATTGAGCGCCATGGCTGTGCACGGTTTCGAGGCGAAAATTGCCCAAATGTTCGACCAACCGCGCCCGCCACGTGGCGTGGACCAGATTGCCCGGTTCGATGGTTGCACGGCTGCGTTTGGCATACCCGCCCTTCACAAGCCCGGCATGCGCGCCGCGTTCACGCGTCAACAGCGTCACAATGGCCGATGTTTCACCATGCCTGCGCGCCGAAAGAACAATTGCATCATCTACCCAATCCATGGTCGGCATTGTACCCACGATGCGGAAACGGCAAAGCGAAGAAGTTGAAAAAATGCCGAAGGTGACTTAACTATGCATTTGGCCTCCCCGCCATTTCACAATTAAGGGGAGAGTCCCTCCAAATGACCGTTGCATCATTTCATCCCCCATCGCGCATGCTCATGGGCCCCGGCCCATCAGATATCCATTCACGGGTTTTACAGTCCTTGGGCCGCCCCATCATCGGCCATCTCGATCCTGAATTCATCTTGATGATGGATGAGATCAAGGGCCTGTTGCAGTATGCGTTTCAGACCACCAACCAAATGACCCTGCCGATCAGCGCGCCGGGGTCGGCGGGCATGGAAGCCTGTTTCGTCAATTTAGTTGAGCCCGGTGATACCATCATCGTATGCGTCAACGGTGTGTTTGGCGGGCGCATGGTCGAAAACGTCGAACGTTGCGGTGCCACCGCGATCAAGGTCGAAGACGAATGGGGCAGCCCAATTGATTTGAACAAGCTCGAAGACGCCCTCAAAGCCAACCCGGACGCCAAGGCGGTGGCCTTTGTGCACGCCGAAACCTCCACCGGTGTGCAATCGGACGCAAGCGCCATTGCCCAACTGGCGCGTGATTATGAAGCCCTGACCATCATGGATGCGGTGACCTCATTGGGTGGCACACCGGTTCTGGTCGATGAATGGCAGATCGATGCATGTTATTCGGGCACCCAAAAGTGCCTCAGCTGCGTGCCGGGCATCTCGCCAATAACCTTTAGCGACAAAGCGCTTGAGGTCATCCGCACCCGCAATCACAAGGTCCAGAGCTGGTTTCTCGATATGAACCTGATCATGGGCTATTGGAGTTCCGAAGGATCGACCCGTTCGTACCACCACACCGCGCCGGTGAACACGCTCTATGCGCTGCACGAAAGCCTGGTGATGCTCAAGGAAGAAGGCCTCGAAAACGCCTGGAAACGTCATCAGCGCAATCACCAAGCCCTCAAGGCGGGGTTAAGCGCGCTGGGCCTCGAGCTGATTGTTGATGAAGCCCATCGCCTGCCGCAGCTCAATGCGGTGAAAATCCCCGAAGGCGTTGATGAAGCCTTGGTGCGCAGGCGTATGTTGTCGGATTTTGGCATCGAAATCGGGGCCGGACTTGGGGCATTGGCCGGCAAGGTCTGGCGCATCGGTTTGATGGGGCAAAGCTCCAGCCCGCGCCATGTCACCTTGGCCTTGGCGGCATTGGAGGGTGTGCTCACCGATTTGGGCGTATCCATCAAAGACGGCGACGCCGCCGGTGCGGCGCAAAAGGTTTTGCTCGCTTAACCCCTGCTCCAGCCTATCACCTTAAAACAGCCCGGGATCTTAAACAGATTCCGGGCTGTTCACATTTGCATATGCCGTCCGTCATTAAGCCATGGGGCGCGTTCACGCCTCCGGCCAATCGCAAGCGGATGGAAGCATGCAAAGCACCCAAAACAACAATGCAGTCGATTTTTTGCTGGATGGCGATGAATATTTTGGTCGCATGAACCAGAGCCTGCGCAACCTCATCACCAATGGCACGCGTGGGCAAAACAACAATTATGTTCGCATGGCCTTTTGGATGATCGCCAATGACTTAACCCTTCCCCTACATGGAGGCGCTGCGGCAACGCCTTTTACCGATATCCTTAAGGAAGTTGCGGTTGCCGGTTTTAATGTTCAAATCATTGCCTGGAAAGGCAACGCCCTGATGGGGCTTGATCATGATTGGCTGACCCAATGGGTCGCCACCACCAATACCAACAACATCATGTCCGTGGGTTATGTGCCGATCCAGCTGTACACTGAACAATACGGCGGCAACTATCAAAATTGCTCCAACCATCAAAAAATGATGGTGATTTCAACCAATGGCGCGAAAGAAGCCTATGTCGGCGGTTTGAACATATCGGACGCTTATTTGTCCGCCGTCGCTCACGACGCCTTAAACGACTGGCATGATACCGGCGTGCGGTTGCGAGGCCCGGCGGTCGATGACATCGAAGGTGAATGGGTGCGGCGCTGGAACAAACAACCCGGCAATGGCCCCGCTCCCAATGCCGCCATCGGCCCGGTTCAAGCGGCTATTCTTGCCGGGGCTGGCGGAGGGCTCACCATTCGCACCTGCACCAACAATTTTGAAGCCACCCCGGCCCAAGCCGATATCCGCGCGCAAATGCTCACGCGTATCCGCAATGCGCAAAATTTGATTTACATGGAAAACTACGCCCTCACCGATCCCTTATTGGTGCAGCAGTTAGCCGGGGCCGTGCGTGGGGCATATGGCAACAATCCCCAGGTTAGCATCATCGTCGATGACCCACGGGGGCAAACAGCTGGCTTGGGCGCATTGGGATCGTACCTGATGTATTATACGTTTTTGGAATTGTCCCTGCCCAACCTCACCTCCATCGACATCATCGATGGTTTTATGAGCCGGATACGTTCGCAAACCCGTACCGTTGCGGTTGGTGCCATGGCCAATCGCCGGGTTACCAAGAACATTGCCAATCCGGCCCAAGCGGTGACCACCAACCCGGCCACTAATTACCGCTATTGCTTCACCGAGGGGGGGCAAAACCGCAGCATCGAATTCGGTGACATCTGGGGCTTTACCCCAAACGTCAACGCCAATGTTATGTATACGTTAACAAGCGGTTCTGGTGACCAGGCCTACCCGCATTCAAAGCTGGCCATCTTTGATGATGATTTCTTGGTGGAGGGCACCAGCAATTGGACCTACAGGTCGATGCAATACGATGGTGAAATAACACTGTTTATCAATGATACGAGTGCCGCGCCAAATTTTGTCACCGCGGTGCGTGATCGCTTGTTTACCCATTGGAACCAACCCAACAACGTCGCAAATTGGGATGCAACGGCCCGTCAAAATGTCACAAACATAGGCAACGGCACCATTCTCGGTGTCGATGAAGCGCCCCGGGTCATTCCGTTGGCATATGGGGACTTTCTACATCCTGCCAGCCGCGATGCATGGCTCAGCGGCTACGTGTGGCTGGGCTATGGTGGATCAACATATTTCTAAGCAAGAGGATGGCCTCATGGGCAACAACGCATATCAAGATTTTGTCACCCAAGCCTGGACGACATATACCGAAACCCAAGCCAAATACCGTGGCGGCGATTATGCCACGCTTTTGAAACCGTTGTATCAAGAGCTTGTCACACAATTGGGCGGCATCGACGATGTGGTTACCGCTTTGGGCAAAACCACGCCCCCTAGCGATACGGCCTTAACGGCGGCGCAAAAACAATTCAGCCTGGTGCAAGGCACCCTGGACAGCATCGGCAATGTCTTAAACCAATTCCCGGACATGGACAAAAAAGCCATCAATCGGGCCGCAACCTTAGATCAGGGGGCATTGCGCAAGGTTTATGCCGGGGTGCAAGACGCCGATGAAGGACTGTTCACGGCCTTTTCAACGACCACCTTCAATGCCCAAGAAGCCGCCGCACGGGCCGTGGGCGTTTACGCCCCGGACCCGCAACTGGCAACCTCAACAAAGGCTGGCAAGGTGAAATAGCCTTAGGCTAGTTTTACTCTGTATCATCATCTCCAAAACGACGGCGAACGATGTAAAACAGGCCCCACACCAAAAATGCAACTGGCATCCAGCGCGCCAACCACAACAGCGTGGTGCGTGTGGCCCCGATCACGGTGTTTGCCATATCCGAAAGCAGGCGTGTGAACGGTGAAAAATCAATATCCCCAGCTTTCGGCGGGCGGGCCCGGTAATTGAGATTAAAGGCCACATTGTCGGTGACCTTTTCCACCCCTTTGCGGTTGCGGGTCAGGCGCTCAATGTCGGTTTCAACCCGCATCAATTCACGTTCAACCTGTAACAATTCACCCACTTTATCGGATTTTTTGTCGGCCAAAGAAAACAGTCTTTTGCGCATGAATTCAAGCCGTTCCAGGCGAGACTTAATGTCTTGGTACTGCTCTTCTCGGTTGGTGGCGGTTTGTTGAAAAGACGCGATGACCCGATCAGGGGCAGCCATCACGTACTCATGAAATGCACCGGCATTGTCCTTCGGCACCAGGGCGCGAAGGCTCGCCATAGGCCTGTCTGAAACCAAAGAGGAGCTCACAGACGTTACGACACAGCCAAATTTAAGGCACGCCTTGTGATCGGCCTGCATGGCAGCCTCAACTTGACCTTGGGTGATTTCGATACGGTACGATCGGCCAATTTCCATGCGTGGCGCGCTGGATTGGGCTTTTAAGGCCCGTCCACGCTGCGGCACCATATCCGTAGCCAACATCATTTCGGGGGCTAAGGGCGCAGCGCTGCCCTGATACGCTTGTGAAGAAGACGTGTTGGACGAATCGTCACAGCCCGCCAATGCCAAGGCAAACCCCAGGGCTCCCAGCACAACAATTTTACGCATCCAACCACTCCTCCTCAGTTCGACAGTGCACTCTATCATCGAATGTTTAAGGTAATTTGATGAAGGCCCATTTTCATGGACTATTCCCCAATTGATCAGGCGTTGAAGTCGAGGCCCAGGTCACGATAGCGTTCCGGGTCGTCACCCCATTTTTCACGGACCTTCACAAACAAAAACAGGTGCACGCGGCGATCGAAAATTTCTTCAAGCTCTTTGCGTGAATCGCCACCGATGCTTTTGATCTGTTTGCCGCCTTTGCCCAAAATAATGGACTTTTGGCTGTCACGCACAACATAGATGACCTGTTCAATGCGCACCGAACCATCATTGCGTTCTTCCCAGCTTTCGGTTTCCACGGTGGTGGCGTAGGGCAATTCTTGGTGCAATTGCAGATATAGCTTTTCACGGGTGATTTCAGCCGCCAGCAGGCGTTCCGTCATGTCGGAAACTTGGTCTTCGGGGAAATGCCACGGCCCTTCCTCCATTTGCCCCGCCAAAAAGTCCGTCAAATCATCCACGCCGCTGCCCTTAAGCGCCGAAATCATGAAGATTTCGTCGAAAACCCCTTCTGCGTTCAGTTGGGTGACCAAATCCAGCAATACTGGTTTTTTGACCTTATCGACTTTATTGAGCACCAAATGAGCGCGTTTTTCTTCTTTTTTCATGCGTTCGATGATCATCCGCGTATCACGGTCGATGCCGCGTTCGGCATCCACCAGCAGCAAGGAAATATCGGCGTCCCCTGCACACCCCAAGCGGCGGCGACCATGGCGCGATCCAAGCGACGTCGCGGCTTGAAAATACCCGGCGTGTCGATGAACACCAGTTGGGTGTGGTCGCGAATGGCGATGCCCATCACACGGGCACGGGTGGTTTGCACCTTCGGTGAAACGATGGAAATTTTGGTCCCAACCACGCGATTGACCAAGGTCGATTTGCCGGCATTGGGGGCACCTAAGACGGCGATGAAACCGCAGCGTTTCGGTTGAGAATTCATATTAATTTCTCCAGTTCAGCCAGCAATGTGCTTGCCGCTTCCTGTTCTGCGCCACGTCGCGATGCGCCGCGGCCTTCTTGGGGGGCGTGATCCTTAACGGTAACACGAATGGTGAAAGTCGGTGCATGGTCCGGACCGTCACGCAAAACGATCTTATAAACCGGCAATCCAAGCACACGGGCCTGGGCCCATTCTTGCAACGCCGTCTTGGCATCCTTGGGCGGGCTGAGGTCTTCGCTGACCAGCGGGGCCCAATGTTTTTGAATAAAGGCCTGCGCATAATCGAGGCCGCCATCAAGATACAGCGCGCCCAAAATCGCTTCCATAGTGTCCGACACCACCGAGGCATGAGCCCGCGCCAGGGTTTCGGGGTCCACAACCTGGGTGTGTGCATAGTCCATCAGATTGATGGTGTCGGCAACCCGCGCCACGGCATCGCGTGAGGTGAGGCCGGCAAAGCGACGCGCCAATTCACCCTCTTCTTCATTGGGAAATTGCAGGTACAAAATCTGCGCCATGACAATGCCCAGCACTCGGTCCCCCAAAAACTCCAACCGTTCGTTGGAATCGGTGCGTTGGGCGGTGGTCGAGGCATGGCGTAGGGCTTGGTTTAAAAGTGCTTTATCGGCAAAGCTGTGACCCAGAATATCTTGCAGCTTATCGGGACTGGCTGGCATGGCCTTAGCCGATCTTGTCGAAGAAGCGCTCGAACCGCAGCGACCATGGCCAAGCCCAAAACTTCCAGAACGATCCGGAAATGGAGAAGAACAAAACATCTGCCCGCCCCACCAAGTTTTCCTTGGGGATATAACCCACGTTCATCAAGTAACGGCTATCTTGCGAATTATCGCGATTATCGCCCATGCCGAAATAGTGGTCCTTCGGCACTTGATAAACTTGCGTATTGTCCTGCGGATAGCTGTCGCCTTCTTCGATGATTTCGTGGCTTACCCCGTTGGGCAGCGTTTCACGATAGCGCATGGTGTTGTGGAAGATACCGTAGGTGTCTTGGTAGACATACGCGCCCAAGCTTTCGCGTTTCACCGCGACGCCGTTGATGTGCAAGATGCCGCCGCGCACCTGGATGGTATCGCCCGGCAGGCCGACGATGCGTTTGATGTAATCGGTGCGCCTATCGGTGGGCAATTTGAACACCGCCACATCACCGCGTTCAGGCATCTCATAGAGCACCCGTCCCGGAACGATCGGCAAGCTGAACGGCAAAGAATGCTTGGAATAGCCATACGATGACTTGGACACGAACAGATAGTCGCCCACAAGCAAGGTCGGGATCATCGACCCGGATGGGATCGAAAATGGCTCAAAGGCAAAGGTTCGCACCAAGATCGCGATGGCGACCGCATAAAATATCGTTTTCACGGTGTCCCACAGGGTTTCTTCGTCTTTGGCGGGCTTGGTATCGAGCAGGTCTTCAACGTCGAGAGGATTATCGTCCATTTTATGTCCGTAGCTAGGTGTTCAACTGGGCCGAAATGACCACCATGGCGTGGGCCATGGGGTACTCATCCGTCAGCGAGATATCGATCTTGGCTTCATATCCTTCGGGGATAAGGCTTTGTAGCCTTTCTAAGGCCCCATTGGAAAGGGTCATGATAGGCTGACCGCTGGGCAAATGATCGACGCTAAGGTCGCGCCAGAACACGCCATCGCGAAATCCGGTGCCCAAGGCCTTGGCGCAGGCTTCTTTTGCGGCATAGAACATAGCGTAGCGATTGGCCCGAGCGGGCCCGCGTTTTTCCGCCTTTTGACATTCCAAATCGGTGTAGATGCGGGCCGTAAAACGCGCGCCAAAGCGGCTCAGCGTCTTTTCGATGCGGCGAATGTCGCAAAGGTCGGTGCCGATGCCGATGATCATGAAGGTCTCGCCTCATTCATCAGGGCGCGCATTTTTTGGATCGCCGCCTCAAACCCAATAAAAATGGCCTCACCGACTAAAAAATGGCCGATGTTGAGCTCCATGATGCTGGCAATTGCGGCAACCGGTTTAGCACTGTCAAAGGTCAGGCCATGTCCGGCGTGGCATTCCAGGCCGATGGCCTGCGCGTGCGCCGCGGCGGTGGTGATGCGCTCAAATTCACGCTCTTGCTCGGCGATATCGGTGGCGTCGCAATAGGCACCGGTGTGCAGTTCCACCACCGGTGCGCCAAGGGCCTTGGACGCATCCAGGGCCGCAACATCCGGTTCGATAAACAGCGACACCCGGATGCCGGCGTCCGACAGCTGGGTGACGAACGGTTTGAGCTTGTCAAATCCGCCCACCACATCGAGGCCGCCTTCGGTGGTGCGTTCTTCACGTTTTTCCGGGACGATGCACGCCGTGTGCGGTTTGTGACGCAAGGCAATGTCCAACATTTCATCGGTGGCGGCGATTTCCAGATTCAACGGCAAATCGATTTCGTCGCACAGGCGCGTGATATCGGTATCGGTGATGTGGCGGCGATCTTCGCGCAGGTGGGCGGTGATGCCATCGGCCCCGGCCGCAGCCGCCATCTTGGCGGCACGCAAAGGATCAGGATAACTCCCCCCCCGGGCATTGCGGATGGTGGCGACGTGATCGATGTTCACGCCCAGTCTGAGTTTAGGGCCCAATCTTGAATTCTGGGAGGTCATCTTAGGAATGTTCCTGCGGATCGCGGAGTTTACGGGTGCGCCGATGATGGCGCGCGGCCTGGTATTTGGAAATAATCGGACGCAGCGGAATATAAAACAGCAACCATACAAAGAGGGCAACCGGCACGCAGCCCACCAGCATCGGCAACAATACCGGGCCGGACATTTCAGCCAAATATTCAAAATCGAGCTTGTGCATCGCCTCCATGCTTTCGGTCAGTACATGGAGAAAATCGACCGCTTTGGCGTCCACACTGTCGATCCGCAAAATCCAGCTACCGACATTGAACACGCCAATCCAGATGAACGGAAAGGTCCATGGATTGCCCACCACGGTGCCGATGGCACTGGCCAAAACATTGGCGCGAATGACCAACGCCAACAGCGCCGCAAGCACAAAATGCAAGCCGATGAACGGCGTAAATGAAATCGCCGCCCCGCAGGCAAAGCCGGCCGCCAAAGAATAGGCCGAGCCGGGAATGCGCGCGACCCGATGAAAGACGTAACGCGTCGAGCGATGCCACCCCGAACTGGGCCAGAAGAACTGGCCCGCTCGGCTCAAAATGGATTGCTTTTGACGACGTTGAAACATGATCGTACTTACGTATTCTAAAGAGGTGGAAACAATGGTTTTTCCCACATCTCACCCAGTCAGGGAAGGACTTTCGGCGTATATCATGCAACCATCACACTTTGGTGAATTGCCCGAACACCACATGATAGGTGTTGGTGAAGTTTTGCCCCAGCTGATCCGACACGCGGCGGAAGTTTTTCGGGCTCAATGGCCTGTGCCCCATGGCCGGAGTATTGGCACCGATGGTCTTCAAGGTACGGGCAAATGTTCGCGCGTCTGCGTAGCCGCGCTGGATCCTTTTTTCACGGACCTCCCCCCTGCCCGACTTGGGCCAGGCCAGGGTGATGGCGGCGCTGGACAAAAATGCGGGCATGCCATCCAAGAGCTCTAAGTCCGCATGAGCGGCGCGCCATTCTTTAAATGTATGCTCGCCCAGGGTCGAAAAAACAATGTGTCCACCGGGTTTAAGGTGTTGAGAAAGCCGTTCCAGCCCGGCATTCAGGTCACTAAACCACTGAATGGCGAGGCTGCTGACGATCAGATCAAACGATTGTGTCCCCAAATCCGGATGCTCGCCATCCATCCTTACAAAGCTGGCCCGAGAATCCGAGGTGTTGCCTTGACAACACGCCAACATCTGAGCGGAAATGTCGCTGATCAAAAATCGGCCGCCACTGATGCCGTCCAAGATTCGCCGCGTCAGACCACCGGTGCCGCAGCCAATCTCCAACACATCTGGGTTTACAGGCAACGCACAGCGCAACGCATTTGCCGCCACTTCGCTGGCGACATCGGCCTGCACTTGGGCCGCCAAATCATAGGTCTGTGCAGATTTGGAAAAAGCCTGGACGATGCGGTCCTTGTGCGCGTTCATGTCTTCAGATCTTTCGCAAAATCTAGAATTTTGTCGCCACACCACTGCGGATCGGTTCGTGCCAACAGGTGATTACCGCCCGTTTTAAACATCAAGTGATGACCGGCATATGTGCTGCGGCTCATGTTTTCACTGACCACCGCATCTGCAAAACCGGCCAACGCCAACACCGGCACGCCACATTCAGCCAAGGCGGGGCGTTCATCCCAATCATTGAGGGCCTGCAGCCCCTCAAGCAAGGGCGCGGTGTTAAGCGCCCCACCAACGGCGTTACGTTCACCGCACAAGGCCATGAAATCACGAAAGACAACATTGGGACGCCTTTTAAAGCCCGCAATCATCGCCCGCAATAGGCGTGGGTCCGTGCCGTGCGTGAAATCATCGGCCTTGGTGAATTTGGCAAAACCGTTGATCGACACCAAGCCCAGCCATGAATGATCGGCACAATGGTGCAACAACCACTGCACGCCGAACGAATGGCCGACGGCGATGTAGGGTTCATCGCGCGCAATATCCAGTTGCGGCGCACCCTGAAAGCCGAGATCTATAGCCACACTTTCGGGATGGCCCATGGCATCACGCAACGGATTCCAAAAGCCCGCATCAAATCCCCAGCCGTGAACAAAGACAAATCGCATCGCCGTTTTTATCCGTGTGCTTAGCCGCGGGCACGCTCAATTGAATTGATTTCAGGGGTCGCACGTAAAGCCGCGATGATTTCGCTAAGATGTTTCACGTCGCGTACCTCCACATCCACAAGCATGTCGTAAAAATCGACCGAGCGCGAGATGATCTTGAGGTTCGAGATATTGGCCTCGCCGCGCGCCACCACATTGGACAGTGCGCCCAAGGCACCGGGCACGTTGAGCAACGTCAGGTGCACCCGCGAAACATGACCGACCGCCGGTGCATCGGCTTGAGATTGTTCCCAAGACACATCAATCCAGCGTTCGGTTTGCTCTTCGTACTGATGCAATCCGTCGCAATCGATGGTGTGAATGGTCACGCCCTTGCCGGTGGTGATGATGCCGACAATGCGATCCCCGGGCAACGGGTGACAGCAGCCCGCATAATGAACCGCCATTCCAGGGATCAGGCCGCGAATGGGAATGCCGGAGCTTTCGCCCCTTTTTTTGGCCTTTTTGGCGCGAGACCGGCTCATCGGAACGATGCGGCTCAGCCGGCTGGCCACGCTTTCTTTTTTTGTGCCCGGATAAACGGCCTGCAAAACTTCTTTTGCCGTGGTGTGGCCCATGCCCACTTCGGCAATCAAATCATCGGCCGTTTCTTGTTGGAAAATCTTAAGAACGCCCTTTAAGCCCTTCTCTGTTAAAGGATAATCAGCTTCAACAAAGACCCGTTCGAGCATCGCAGTGCCGAGTTCGATGTACTGATCACGCTCCTTAAGGCGGACATAACGCCGTATCCGTGCACGGGCTTTGCCGGTCACGACAAAATTTTCCCAGGTGGGTGATGGGGTGTGACTTTTCGAGATCACGATGTCCACTTGGTCGCCGTTTTTAAGACACGTGCGCAACGGCATCATGCGGCCATTGATTTTTGCGCCAACGGTACGATCGCCGACTTCGGTGTGCACGGCGTAGGCAAAATCCACCGGAGTAGCGTCTTGCGGCAGATTGATCAGATCACCCTTGGGCGTAAAACAAAACACCTGATCTTGAAACATTTCCAGCTTGGTGTGTTCCAAAAACTCTTCCGGTTCGGCCGCCGTCTCCAAGATTTCCAGCAGTTCACGCAACCAGCGATATTGTTTGCCGTCGGTGGGTTTGCCGGTGACCTTACCGTCTTGTTTGTATTGCCAGTGCGCCGCCACACCGTTTTCGGCAACCTCGTGCATGGAACGGGTGCGGATTTGAATTTCGATGCGGTGTTTTTGCGGGCCGATGATGCCGGTGTGCAAAGACTGATAGCCGTTGGGTTTGGGCACCGAAATGTAATCTTTGAAGCGCCCCGGAACCACGCGGTAGGCATTGTGAATAACACCCAACGCTTTATAGCAATCATCGGTATTATCGACCTCAATGCGAAATGCCATGATGTCGGACATGGCTTCGAACGGCACATCCTTTTTTTGCATCTTGCGCCAGATCGAATATGGGGTTTTTTCACGCCCCGAAACATC
>JAESUA010000218.1 GCA_016763255.1 Magnetovibrio sp.
TCGGCCTCGACCTCGGCCTCGACCTCGGCCTCGACCTCGGCCTCGACCGGCTCATCCTGCATCGCTTCACCACCGGAGCCGGCCTTGGGCGGGGGCAAATCCATGGTCACAGATGGGCGGCTCACGGTATCTTCAAGCGCGCCATCGACCGCCACTGTGGTGCCACCCAAAATTTGTCCTGAACCACTTTGAGATGTCGACGTCACGGTCGGCGCAAAATAATCCGCAATGCCTTCAAGCTGTTCCTGAGACACCGCACTCAACAGCCACAGCAACAAGAAGAACGCCATCATCGCGGTCACGAAATCAGCGTAAGCGATTTTCCACGCACCACCATGATGGCCGCCGCTTACCTTCTTGATCTTCTTAATGATGATCGGTTGTTGATCCATGGACGTCAGACAATTCCAGTGATGGGGAGAGGGGGAGCGTTATTCGACGGTGCCGACGTTTTGTAAGGATTCCTCAAGTTCGATGAAACTTGGGCGCAGGTGGGCGGGTATGGTTTTGCGCGAAAACTCGATGGATACCTGCGGTGCATAACCTTGCATATGGGCGATAATGCCAGCCTTAATACAGGTTAGATAAAATGCCTCTTCGTCCATAACAGCGCCCATGGAGGCCGCCATCGGTCCTACAAAACCATAAGAAAACAAGATGCCACTGAAGGTACCCACAAGCGCCGCGCCGATCAGGTGGCCGAGAACTTCCGGTGGTTCGGTGATCGAACCCATGGTGTGAATGATGCCCAACACGGCGGCCACAATGCCCAGTGCCGGCAAGCCATCGGCCAGGGCGTTCATGGCGTTGAAGATCGAATGGTTGGCTTCGTGGTGGTTTTCCAGTTCGATATCCATGATGTTCTCGACCTCATGAGAGTTCGAGGTGCCCAACGTCAACATGCGTAAATAATCGCACATGAACTCGAGCCCATGATGATCACTGGCAAATCCAGGATATTGGTTGAAAATGGCACTGTCGTCGGGGTTTTCGATATGCCCCTCCAGCGCCAGATCACCCTTACTTTTGGCAAGTTTGAACAGTGTGTACTGAACCGTGAGCAATTCTAGGTAGCTTTCCTTGGAGTACTTTGCCCCCTTGATCAGCGATCCCAACCTGCCCAACACACCCTTGATCACGGTGCCCGGATTGGAGATCAAAAACGCCCCGATGCCCGCCCCGAAGATGATCAGAAATTCAAGAGGTTGCCACAAAACTCCGAGGTGACCATCGGCCAGCACATAACCGCCGATCACAGACGCGACAACAACAACAAAACCAATTATAAACTTCATTCAAAACGTGCCCCAAGAGAACTATTTTTTGTCCCAACCAGACGCCATGCGTAGGGTATCGGGTGGGGGTCCAGGGAATCAAGTGAATTCCTGATAATTAACTGATCTTTCACACCATATTAGGCAAATAAGCAAGTCTATCTGTGGACATTTTGCCATATTCGCAATAAATCATGCTCATGTATAACTTTTGACCCATTCTAAGCTGTTCGTAAATGGGTTTTGTTACAAGAATGCAAGATGAAGGCGCAAATATCTCAAAACATGGCATAATGCCCATACACACCCCAATAATGCGCATCGGCGCGGAGTTTTGACACTTTGACATTCCAAGCGACTTCCCCAGAACCTTTTTGCGAACGCGATTTTCGCGATGCCATGGGCAGTTTTGCCACCGGTATTTGTGTTGTTACCGCCAACAATGGTGCGGGCAAAGCCATCGGTATGACGGTCAACTCGTTTTCCTCCGTCTCACTTTCTCCACCCTTGGTGCTGGTGTGCTTGGGCGAAGAATCGCCCCGCTCGCAGGCGCTCATCGCGGCGACTAAATTCAACATTTGCATGCTGGCCGAAGACCAATTGGAGATCTCCAACCATTTTGCAAGCCCCGGTGAAGGCTTGGCCAAAGACGGCATGGCGGTTCCTGGACATAACGCAAACCCGGTACTTCATGAGGCCGCGGCGGTGATCGAATGCGACCTTGAAGCGCAGTACCCAGGTGGTGATCACGTGATTTTGGTGGGCCGTGTGACACATTTGCACACCAATATGCACAAATCTCCTTTGCTATATTTTCGTGGCAGTTACCGGAAACTCGACGGCGAGGTCTAAATTGAGCGAAGGGGGAGCGCACCTGTCAAAGACACCACCCAGTACGCCGCGTCTTGTCGGTATGCTTCCGCGTGTTTTGGGTGCTCAGTTTGCGGCTTTCATCGTGCTATTTTCTGGGATCTTGATGATGACCCAGTTGGTTGGCTTTGCGCGACCACCGGCGTGGACATTGGCCATTGTACAAGGCATTTTTGCTGCTGGAATCAGCCGCTTAGCCGGTCTTCAGGGTCGGTGGTTGGTGGCTCAATGTGCATTGCCGCCCCTGGCCTGGATGGGCTTGATCATCGATCTACCGGCGTGGGTGTTTTTGATCGTTTTTGTGGTCTTGATGCTGGTTTACAGCAATGCCTCGAAAGAGCGGGTGCCTTTATATTTGACCAATCGCACCACCTGGGTGGCCCTTTCTCAATTGATATGCCAACAAACACGCCCTCAACAATCACCCTCACAATTTATTGACCTTGGCTGCGGCCTTGGTGGCACATTGACATATTTGGCCAAAAAGCACCCGGATTGGGAGTTTGTCGGCGTGGAAAGCGCCCCAGGGCCTTATCTCATCAGCAAAATACGCACCCTCAACTGTTCCAATGCAACGGTCCGTTTTCAAAGCCTTTGGAACGCCGATCTCAGCACGTTCGATGTGGTTTATGCCTTTTTGTCGCCTGCGCCGATGCCACGTCTCCTTGACCTTGGCGAGCGTACGATGAAGCCCGGATCGCTCTTGGTCAGCAATTCGTTTTGGGCCCCAGATTTTGCCTTCGATGGTGAGCTGGAAGTCAATGATGGGCGCAAAACACATCTGTTTTTCAAACAAATTCAAACTCAAGCATAAAACTTAACCCTCAATCCTTGCCCACTTACATCATGACATAGTGCATGAGTGTTATGGGCCAGGAGGTGCCTGAGCCTTAGCCTTAAGTCATGAATAACCGACTAACGACAAAGGCTGGCATCATGAAGGTTTGGGGCCATCAAACCAAGGGTATGGATCACTTGCGCCGACGTGCGGAAAGTCTGATCCGTGGTACGCATACAGAGGATGATTCCGAAGCGTCTAGCATGGATGATTTGTCGATGACCGTTCAACGCGATGTATTGAACCACCAACGTGAACGGGGGCGTATTTTTGCCATCCCACCGAGGAAAAAAAACCGAAATTATTAAGCGTCAGAGGTTTTGCTGAGCACTCGGGTCTCGAAACCAGCCAAACACAATACATTCACTAAATCATCGACATGGCGCTGATCAAGCGTTTCGACCGCGACATCCATTTCGGTCTGTTTTAGCGGCACGTCTGAAAACAGTCTTTGATGGTGCGCTTCGATAATGTTGGCGCCGGCGTTGCCGATGATTTTTGTGACTTTGGACAACACCCCGGGCATATCCATAATCTTGATCCGTAAACTGACCAAGCGGCCCTCGCGCGCCAATCCACGCATCAAAATGGTCGACAGCAAGCGGGAATCGATGTTGCCGCCGGAGACCACCAAGCCCACGTTGCGGCCTTTAAAGCGGTCTTTGTGACGGATCAAGGCCGCCAGCGGTGCCGCACCTGCGCCCTCAACGACGATGCGTTTGAGTTCTAAATAGGTTTGTAGGGCCTTTTCGATCTCAATCTCGCTGACCATAAAGATATCATCGACCATCTTCTCGATGATGGCTTGGGTGTTGGGCGAGGGGGATTTGACGGCGATGCCATCGGCGACGGTCTGACCGTACAAAGCATCCGTCGTACACTGATGATAAGCGTCGAACATGGACGGGAACGTTTCCACCTGCACGCCAAACACTTCGATGTTGGGGTTGAGCGCCTTGGCCGCAATGGCCACGCCTGAGATCAAGCCGCCGCCGCCGATCGAGGTGATGATGGCATCCAGTTGCGGCTGGTCTTGGACCATCTCCAAGCCAATGGTACCTTGGCCAGCGATCACCTTTTCATCGTCATAAGGGTGCACAAATGTATAGCCCTCACGTTGTGACAATGCCAGTGCATGGTCGCGGGCCTGGATGAAGTCCTCACCTTCAAGTACCACCTTGGCCTCAAGCGCTTCGGTCCGTGTGATTTTGGTAAACGGGGTATTTGTGGGCATCACGATGATCGCCGGAATGCCCAGTCGGCGGGCAAAATAGCCAACCCCTTGGGCGTGATTTCCGGCAGACGCGGCAATCACGCCGGCGTTGCGTTCTTTTTCGCTCAAAGATAATAGCTTCACCAAGGCACCGCGCACCTTAAAGGCACCGGTGTGCTGCAAGTTTTCAAGCTTCAGCACCACATTCGCGCCGGTTAATTCCGTCAACCGGCAGGCGGGAAAACAGGGCGTTCTGAGGATTTGGTTCTCAATCAGTGCGGCGGCCTTTTGAATGTCTTTAAACGTAACGTTCATATTTAAACGAGGCCTTTCAAAGTGGGTGCATAAGCGAACGGCGCAACGGCCGCAAGCGCGAGTTTACAGCACCCTCTCAACTGTACAACTGCCAGAAAGTGTGGTTTTCGTGACCGCATCAAGTGCCCCCCAACTGTGATTGCCGCTGCAGGGTCAATCAGTTACATTAATTTCAAGTGGTTTACTGCATTCATTTTTTTGTGTTGTGTTTGGCGTTATGCGTACCCAATATCTAATGCATCGTGTTCCATGTGCCCCGAAGACATTGCGGGGAAAGAGGGAGTTAAGGTTCTATGACAGGTCAGGCATTGGTAACAGCTGGGTCCACGCATATGGATGCTTTAGGCGCTGAGAACCATTCGGAATTTGTTACTTTCAATATCGCGGGTCAATTGTTTGGGATCCCAGTTTTGATCGTTCAAGACATTTTGGTTCCTGAGAACATTGCGTCTGTTCCGCTGGCTCCGCCGGAAGTGCGCGGCTCCATCAATTTGCGCGGCCGCATCGTTACGGTGATTGATGTGCGCATCCGCCTTGGTTTAGAACGCCGTTCAATCCGCAAAAAATCCATAGTCAATGATGTGAGTGAAGCCGAAGCTCCGGCACTCAAAGTGATCGAAGGTGGCATCGACAAAACGCCAGAAGATGCGCCCAGTAATGGCGATGCGGCCCCCGGTGCGGCCCAAAATTCCACCAGCGAAGAGAGCGCCCACGCAGCGATCGAGGCGGTGAAACGTAAAAAACGCCAACACATGATGGGCGTTACGGTGGAACATCAACACGAACTGTACACCTTGCTGGTGGACAGCGTTGGCAACGTCATCAACCTCCCAAAAAACGGTTATGAGAGCAACCCGACCACCCTTGACCCGCTGTGGCGTGACTTTTCCAACGGCGTCTACCGTCTGGAAGGTGCCTTGATGGTGGTGTTGGACGTTGTACGTCTGCTGGATTTTAAAGCCCAGCTTTAACGGCGCTCATGAGATACAAAAAAGCGGCGTCCATATGGGACGCCGCTTTTTTTTTAATGATTATGCAGGGGCAGAAATCAGCCACCATTGAGGATTTTAGCCACCCGCAGGGCGTAATAGCTCAGCACGCCATCGGCCCCCGCGCGTTTGAAGGCCATCAGGCTTTCCATCATCGCCGCTTCACCGTCCAACCAACCGTTGGCGCTTGCGGCTTCGATCATCGCGTATTCACCGCTGACTTGGTAGGCATAGGTGGGCATGGCGAATTCATCCTTGATGCGCCGCACGATGTCGAGATACGGCAAGCCCGGCTTGACGATCAACATGTCGGCCCCTTCGATAATGTCCATTGCGACCTCGCGCAGGGCCTCATCGGTGTTGGCGGCGTCCATCTGATAGGTTTTTTTATCACCTTTTAGGGCACCATCGGAGCCCACCGCGTCACGGAACGGGCCATAAAAACTGGATGCATACTTGGCCGCGTAAGACATGATCTTAACATTTTGAAAGCCTTCAGCATCAAGGGCTTGGCGAATGGCCTTGATGCGCCCATCCATCATATCGGATGGGGCCAGGATGTCGCAGCCCGCGCGGGCCTGGACCACTGATTGGCGGCACAGCAACTCGAGCGTTTCATCGTTGAGGATTTCACCGTCACGCACCAAGCCGTCGTGACCGTCGGAATTATAAGGGTCCAACGCCACATCACAAATGATGCCAATGTCATCACCATGGGCTTCTTTGATGGCGCGCACCGCACTGCACACGAGATTGTCGGCATTGAGTGATTCTTTTGCATCCGCTGTCTTAAGCGCCGGATCGGTGCTGGGGAACAGCGCGATGGCCGGAATACCCAGGGCCTTGGCTTCCCCTGCGGCCTTGACGATCAAATCGATGGATAAGCGTTCCACACCGGGCATGGAGGCCACGCTTTGGCGCTGGTTGTCTCCTTCGATGATGAACAGCGGCCAGATCAGATCGTCGGTGCTCAGATTGTTCTCGCGCACCATACGGCGCGACCAGGTTTGTGCGCGATTGCGGCGCATGCGTACGTTCGGAAATTCACCCCAGGCGTTGGTCAAGTCTCGCGTCCCCAATTTAAAATGCGTAAAATGGCCCCTAAGATATCGCCCAAACCTGAGAAACCAACAGAAAACTTTTCACAGCAGTTGAGAAGGGCTATGTAATTGCCATGGTTATGAAACGCGCAGGTGGGGGATTGCCCCCGGTTATTAAGGAAGTGCTGTTTGAATTTCAGCGCATGGGCAACATATTGCGCGTGGTCGCCATCGATCCCAAATCCGGGACCGAAGTCATCATGATCGCCGATCCGCGTCACAGTAAGACGCTGATCAAACGCATCGCGGCGCGCAAGTTGACCTACGTCATGCATAAAAACCGACTTAAGGCGACGCGATCTTAATGCGTTTGCACCTTGGCGCACCGTGTCGGACCGTGGATAAGACACCTTAAGGCCTTGAATTTGCGTGCGTCAAAATGGTTTGAATGCAAGATTGATTTCGCTACCATGACAGTCCAGTTACGAGCTTCAAAATGCATTACAGATTTTTCATAAGGGAAAACACGATGATTGCAAAACGCGTGGGCATGGCTGTTTTGGCCGCAGCGGTTTCGTTTGGTATTTTTAATCAAGCCGTGGCTGCGGACAAGCATGTCGCCATCACCCAGATCGTCGAACATCCCGCACTGGATGCCGTGCGCAAAGGCGTTAAAGATGTCCTTGCCGAAGCCGGATACAAAGAAGGCAGTGGCTTAAAGTGGTCTTTCGAAAGCGCTCAGGGCAACATTGCCACGGCGGCCCAAATTGCCAAAAAGTTTGCTGGTGCGGCTCCTGATGTGATTGTCGCCATCGCGACCCCTTCAGCGCAAACCGTGGTCGCTAACACCAAGACCATTCCCGTGGTGTTCAGCGCCGTGACCGATCCGGTCGGTGCGAAGTTGATCAAAGATCTCATGCATCCCGGTGCCAACGTCACCGGGGTCACCGATCTGACCCCCATTGCGGCGCACATGGCGCTGGTTAAACGTGTCGTTCCCGGTGCCAAGCGGTTGGGCATCATCACCAACCCCGGTGAAGCCAATTCGGTCGCGCTGGTCAAGTTGATCCAAGCCGAAGCCCCCAAGGTGGGTATGAGCGTGGTCAACGCCGCCGCCACCAAATCTGGCGACGTGCTGGCCGCAGCCCGTTCGTTGGTCGGCAAGGTCGATGCCATCTACATTCCCACCGACAATACCGTGATTTCGGCCTTTGAGGCGGTGGTCAAGATCGGCAACGAAGCCAACATTCCGGTATTGGCGGGCGATACCGATTCGGTCAAACGCGGTGCCGTCGCGGCTGCCGGCTTTAATTATTATGACATCGGCCGTCAGACCGGTCTGATGGTGTTAAAAATATTCAATGGCGCGAAAGCCGGTGACTTGGCGGTCGAAGGCGTGGCCAAAACCGACTTGTATCTTAATTTGAAATCAGCCAAGTCCCAGGGCGTGACCCTATCCGACGCACTGATCAGCGAAGCCAAGGAAGTGATCCGTTAACACCGGATCATAAAGAGGCAGCTAGACAATGAGCCAAATTGCATTTTTGGGTGCGATCGAGGTGGGATTTTTGTTCGCCCTGGTCGCGTTGGGCGTTTTTCTTTCTTTTCGTATCCTGCAATTTCCCGATTTGACGGTCGATGGCAGCTTCCCCCTCGGCGCGGCGGTGTGCGCCAGCATGATTGTGGTCGGAATCGATCCCTACATCGCCACCTTCGCTGCGGCGATTGCCGGGGCCGGGGCAGGGGTGGTGACGGCGTGGCTCAATGTGCGCCTGAAGATCTTGCATCTTTTGGCCTCGATCCTCACGATGATTGCCTTGTATTCGGTTAATTTGCGCATCATGGGTCGCCCCAACGTGGCGCTGTTGGGTGAAACCACGGTGTTTAGCCCACTCGAATCTTTGGATATGCCGATGTACGTATCGCTGCCGATTGCCTTGGCGGTTCTGGTTCTGGTGATGAAATTGGCGCTGGATTGGTTTTTGAATTCGGAAATCGGACTGGCCATGCGGGCCACCGGGGTCAACCCCCGCATGGCCCGTGCCCAAGGCATCCATACCGATCGCTACATCATCGGCGGCATGGCGCTGAGCAATGCTTTGGTCGCGCTGGCCGGGGCTTTGTTTGCGCAAAGCCAAGGGGCTGCGGATGTGACCTTAGGGGTTGGCGTGATCGTCGTCGGTTTGGCGGCGGTGATCGGTGGTGAGGCGGTGATGAACACCCGGACCATTTTTCGCGCCACCATTGCCTGCGTGATCGGCTCGATCATGTACCGTTTGGCCGTTGCCGGGGCTTTGAATTCAGAGATGATCGGCCTTAAGGCCCAAGATTTGAACCTCATCACCGCGGTTTTGGTGACCCTTGCCATGGTCATACCGGGCATGCGCATGCCGTTTCGCCGTAAACGCAAAGGGGGCGCATCGTCATGATCGAAGCCCGTCAAATCGCGGTCACCTTCAATGCCGGCACGCCGATGGAAACACCGGCCATGCGGGGCATTGATCTGACCATCCCGAAAGGTGATTTTGTCACCGTCATCGGTTCCAACGGAGCCGGGAAAAGCACCTTCCTCAACGCCTTGGCCGGGGAACTGCGCCCCGACAGCGGCACGATCATGATTGATGATCAAGACGTCACCAATTGGCCGACCGCCAAACGCGCCGGACTGGTGGCGCGGGTGTTCCAAGACCCGTTGGGCGGCAGTTGCGCCAACTTGACGATCGAAGAAAATCTTGCCCTGGCTCACGCCCGGGGCAAGCGCCGGGGCTTCGGATTATCGGTAAGCGCAAGCGTGCGCGAAGAATTTCGCGAACGCATCTCGCGGCTCAACTTAGGCCTCGAAAACCGTCTCGGCGATCGTATGGAATTGCTATCCGGTGGCCAGCGTCAGGCCGTCAGCCTTCTGATGGCGGCGTTGCAACCGATGAAGATTTTGCTGCTGGATGAACACACCGCTGCGCTCGACCCGAAAACCGCGGCGTTTGTTCTGGAACTGACCCGCGAAATCGTCTCTGAACGCAACCTCACCACCTTGATGGTCACCCATTCCATGCGCCAAGCGCTGGATATCGGCAATCGCACCGTGATGCTGCACGAAGGGCGCGTGGTGCTCGATGTGCGCGATGAGGACCGTCGTGGCCTGAAGGTCGAAGATCTTTTGCATATGTTTGAAAAAGTGCGCGGCTCTGAGATCGATGACGATGCGCTGCTGCTGAGCTAAGCCTCAAAACGACCATGACGACACGAAAAAATACGGCTCGCCACCTAGACGGGTCGTTTTTTTTGTCTACCATCCCAGACTGGGCCTTTATTGAATTGATAATCATGCTAAACAGATATGTATACAGACGTGCACATGTCTGTTTGCACTGACTGGGGGGCCAGGAGTAAGTTTTCAAGAGGAGGGGAAACTTGACCGCGCTTTTTAAGGATGTACCGAACGAACATCAGTTTGCCGTTCGGCTGATGCAGCACCTTATCGTGCCCACGTTTGTGCTCAACGCCAACGGAAATGTGATCATCTGGAACAATGCCTGTGAGCGTTTGACCGGGGTGATGGCGCAAGATGTTCTCGGCACCAAAAACCACTGGCGGGCTTTTTATGAAGAGCCGCGCGCCTGTTTGGCCGATATTTTGGTCGAGGGCCGTACGGAAAGCCTTGATGGTCTGTACACGTCTTTTTCGGAACCCGGCGCCGTTCATACCGGATTACGGGCGGAAAATTGGTGCGTGATGCCCAAGGCCTCCAAGCGGCTTTACCTGGCGATCAATTCGGGGCCGATTTATGACGATGATGGCAAATTGATCGCGGTGGTCGAGACCTTGCGCGACATGACCGAGCAAAAACAGGCCGAAAATGCGCTCAAAAGCCTCGCCCACAAGGATGGCCTGACCGATTTAGCCAACCGCCGCTCCTTCGATATGGCCCTTGAAGCCGACCTTTTGTACGCCGTGCGCGAGCAAACCCCGATTGCATTGTTGTTGTGCGACATTGACCATTTCAAACCTTATAACGACATTTACGGCCATCAAAAGGGTGATGAGTGTCTGCGCAGGGTTGCCCAAGCGATTGGCACCGGCGCAAAGCGTCCCACCGATTTGGCGGCACGTTACGGCGGCGAAGAGTTCGCCGTCATTCTCCCCGGCATTGATGCCGCCGGTGCGGCGCGCGTTGCCGAACGTATCCGGTGTGCGGTGTTTGATCTTGATGAACCCCATAAGGGCAGTACGACGTCAGAACGCGTGACCCTAAGTATCGGCGTGACTTGGGTTGTGCCGACCGACGATTTGCAGGCCAAGCACCTGATCGAACATGCCGATAAGGCGCTCTATGAGGCCAAACATTGCGGTCGAAATCAGGTGATTTGTGGTGAAGGTATTGGCGAAGCCGATACAGCCTGAAAATGCTGCACTGCACAATAAAATTGCCTTTTGGGGCTTTTTTGTGTATAAAAACCACCTACGACAAAGCAAAAATAAGATACAGGGTGGATTCGTTGATCGAGATCGTTCGCGCAAAATTACATGGTATTCGGGTCACCGATGCTAACCTCAACTATCAAGGTTCCATCACCCTGGACCCTGATCTGTGCGCCCGTGTTGGCATTTTGCCGGTGGAATTCGTCGACATCTGGAATAAAAACTCCGGGGCTCGGATTCAGACCTATGTGATTTTCGGCGAACCGGGATCGCGCTGCTGTGTGCTTAACGGGTCCGCCGCGCGCACCTGTCAGGTCGGCGATGAAATGATCATCTGTGCCCGCGAATACATCAATCGCAGTGAAATTTATGACATCAAGCCCAAGGTTTTGACCTTCGGCCCCGACAATGAAGTCGATCAAGAACTGTATTACGACGTGTTCGAGTCTGAAGAACGGGCCCATAATTTTCGCATCATGAACGGCGATAACGTGGTCGATTTTCGCGATACGGCGAAAAAACACACCCCTTAATGTCCCGGCCTAATGTCCCGGTAGATGGCATATCCATAAAAAAATAACATCCTGTTCGCCCCGAGCGTTTGTGCCCGCTTGGCAGAGGGGGACGATATATGGTAACAAAATGCTCGGTTGGACCTTCCCCAGGGTGTATCTAAAATCTGGATATGGACGAGACGCATATGTCGACTGACACCATCGCTATCGCCTGCGATCATGGCGCTTTTGATCTCAAGCAGCACCTTAAAGGTTACCTGGAAGAAAAGGGCCTCACGGTCCTGGATCTCGGCGTCACCAACACCGATTCTGTAGACTATCCCGAATACGGCTACGCCATGGCGCATGCCCTGAAGGACGGTAAGGCCCAGCGCGGCATTTTGTTGTGTGGCAGCGGCATCGGTATTTCGATCGCCGCCAACCGCTATACCGAAGTGCGCGCCGCCCTGGTGCATGATGTCACCGGTGCGCGCCTGTGCCGCGAACACAACGACGCCAATGTCATTTGTTTAGGTGGCCGCATGATCGGTCCCGACTTGGCCGAAGAATGCATCAATATTTTCTTGGCTACAGACTTTGAAGGCGGTCGCCACCAGCGCCGCGTGGATAAGCTTACCAACCCGACTTAACGCTCATATTTTTTCTCCCCACTTGGACAGAGTGCTGAACCCATGACCAGCTATCCCAACGACGAACTCGCTCAGTTCTTCTCAAATTCGCTGTCGGACACAGATCCGGCGCTCAAAACCTCCATCGATAAGGAATTGAGCCGTCAGCAAAACCAGATTGAATTGATTGCCTCGGAAAACATCGTCTCCAAGGCGGTGCTTGCTTTTGATTCATCTGTTCGCATTTTTGCATTATATGTGTCTAGTAA
>JAESUA010000219.1 GCA_016763255.1 Magnetovibrio sp.
CTATGATGTTCACCGCTTTGGGGACAGTCACGATAACCATAACGTTTGCTTATGCGGCGTAAAAATCCCCCATGCACAAGGCCTTGAGGGGCATTCGGATGCTGATGTTGCGCTGCATGCGTTAACCGATGCTTTGTTAGGCACCATTGGGGCGGGCGACATCGGGCTGCATTTCCCGCCGTCAGATGACCGCTGGAAAGGCGCATCTTCGGACCAATTTGTCCGCCATGCGGTTTCATTGATCCGGGCGCGTGGTGGTGAAATCGTCAATGTCGATGTGACGCTCATTTGTCAGGCCCCCAAAATTGGCCCCCATCGTGACGCCATGGTTCAGCGGGTGGCGGAAATTTTGGACGTATCCAAAGATCGCGTTTCGGTCAAAGCGACCACCACCGAAGGCCTTGGCTTTACCGGCCGTCAAGAAGGCATCGCCGCGCAAGCCTCGGCCTCGGTGCGCTTGCCATCTTTAAACCCTACGCATCATTAACGGTGGTGAATTGCCCGTGCGGTGCGTGAGATTTGCGATACCGCGGCAGAAAAACAAGTTTAATGAGAGTCTGCTTGGCGCGTTTCATTGACAATCCAGTTTAAAAAATCATCGTTGCCACCTTTGAGATCCAAGGCCACCACGCAGGGGCAGTCGTAGCTGTGCAAGTCCTTGATGCGTTCGATGAGGGCCCCGCAGCTTTCTTGGCGGGTCTTGAGGATTATGACCGTTTCCGTATCCTCTTGGATTTCACCTTCCCACCAGTAAACGGAGTGCACAGCGTCGAGCAGGTTGGCACACGCCGCTAAGCGTTCGCCGACGACGGTCTTGGCAATGTTGAGGGCTTCTTCACGGTTGGGGGCGGTGACATAGACGATCTGCAGGGCCCCATTTTTGAGGTCATCACTGTTGTTTGACGTATTCATTGCTATCCCCAACTTGAGATAGTTATGAAACACACGATATTTAACGTAACATGGCAGGGTTGGCAGAACACCGTCCCAGGAGAGACGCGCCCATGACCGTGCAGACCGATACGGCCCCGACCGACAGCACCGACAAGACAACGCAAGCTGGACCCCCAACGCAAGCCCAGCGCACTTGGTTGCGCCGTGGTATCGACCAGCCCGGCGGCAAACTGCCTTTGTTCGACAAAGAGGGGCAGCAAATCTGTGAGCGCACGGTGCGCAGCTGTATCGAAAAAGGTTGGGCTGAACCGTGGTTTTCCAACCCGCTTAAGCCTGATTGGATCGTCTGCAAGTTAACTGCTAGCGGCCGTGACGTGGCGGCGTAGCACTGTCATTTTCCTCAGAGGAAATACAAACAATCTTATTATACAGTTGATTGTGAAACATATTATTGTTGTTTTACATTGCGCATTGGCCATAAAAACGCCCCGCGGACAATGTCCACGGGGAAGTTGTTGTATTCCTTATTATCCGCTCGCCCCCGGCTCAGTGGTGATGTGGGGGGAAGGAGGAGTTGAGCCGGTTGCGAGCGTCTTGTTGATTATGTGGTTTGGCCGCTTAAAAATACTAATCACCAATTCTTGATGAGCATTCTCAACTCCCCCTCATTTGAGGGGCAACTTCGAACGCAGTCAAGTCGTTGCCAAATGACAATGTTTCCCCATCCCCTCAACTGCCAGTGCAGATGCGATTTTGCTGCTCACCAACAAACAAAGGCCCCCCTGATACAGGAAGGCCTTTGATGAATTGTGACTTAGTTGATGAGGCTAAGCGTCTGAAACTTCGATGTAGCCTTGTTCGATGGAATAGCGCAAAGCCTCAAATGCGGCCTTGGTTTCTTCGTAGGCTTCGCGATGTGTCCGCAGTTCAGCGACTTCACTTTGATCTAGCGGTTCACCTTTATCGGTGGCTGCCGCGCGAAAGGCGGCCTCAAGATAGCGTGCCCGCAGTCGGGCAATGGCGACGGCAAAGGCAAGCACCGTATCTTTATCCAATGCCGGCAGGCGTTTATGAATGATTTCGCGATTGGCGATCCGAATGCCTTGCTCAATTTCATTGAGAAAGCGTTTCTGGTTCATCATTTTTTTGTAATCGTCGGTGTGATCTTCGACCATGGAGCCGTTTCCCATTGATAACGTATCGATAGATTTTCAGAAATTAAATATGACCTAAACTAACCGGCCATGTCTGAATAAAAGCATAACAGAGATCGCCGTGGGGTATTACCGGGGGGCATCAGGGCATGGATCTCGTAAAATTGATCAGGGTGTGACGTTCATCACAGTCAGGCTTTCAGGCACATGGGAAGTTGGTAGTTGTGGATTGGCTCAGCGTGAGCCTTTCCCTTCCCTCAAGAGCACAAACTCAACCGGCTGCTTTATGCAGTCGGTTTTTTTTGAGTCTGATTGTGCGTGCAAACAAGCACAAGAATTCCACAGCACATAAATATGTGAAAATTGTTATAAATCGCAACCGTTGCAAGGCGTCTGTCGTCATGGACAGTTTTGTTTACATCACGCGATCACATGGATTTAAGGGTAAACGCATACACCTCATAATCAATTGATGGTTAAGCGAAAATAACGAATCCGCCCACATATCAATATTTTATTTGATGTAATGATCAACTTTCACCTGTAATGAAATCGATGAAAAAATACAGCACATATATCAAAATGATAATGAATATGTGAAGTGAACCACTGCGTAACGTTAAGAATAAAAAGCCTAACAAATTGAAGGCGTGCCCTGAGCATAAATACGATAAACAGATTATTGTAAATGCAGCTTGGGCCTATAAATAAGCTTCACAGGCTTCTTCGTTGTCTAAAAATGCCCCGGTGGATGTTTTACGTGGTGATACTGCCCGTGACCTCCATCAACGCAGGCGTATCTCTTATGTCCGTCATTTTGCCAGATCTATTGGATAACATTCATATCCTTGCTTCCGCTTCGCGTTCGGCGGTTGGTATAGCGCATGAAATGAATGTCGAAGAAGGCGCCGTCATCAATCCGATTTTATGCCAAGTCGCCAACCAGTCGACCTTGATCATGATGGCCGGTGACAAAGCCTGCGATGCCGCTCAGGTTTGCCGTGTACTCAACATCAAAGGAAGCGTGACGACGTTGGGCAATGAGGCCATCGTTGCATTAACCGGTTCGGACATAGATGATTTATTTGTGCTGGAATTGGCACAAGGCATGCCCACCATTCTTGATGCCAGCTTGAAACGGTTTGTTATGCTTTATTCACGTGCAGGCAGCCCAAAGTGCCTCATCGAAACGACCTTTAATGAACTCAAAATCCTCACCGGTGGAATCATTTCATATGCCGTGGCTTCCCCGGCCTGGCATCCCCCCAAAAAATAAAGTATTGCCCATATGGCTTTGAGCCAAATTTCTAAGTCTTAAAACTTGAATGGGCCTATGATGACCATCTTATTCATCACACAATTATTTGGTTGTACTCACTGGAACCTTTGCCATTTAAAAGTTTTGGGCGGTTTCCTACTTGTATACAGGCACACTCCATATTGAATTGAGGAACGTCTGTGCAATCTATGCACTCTCACCAGTCATCTATGCCCGGACATGAGCATCCTTCAGGGGAACGCCCATCGCGCAAACTGATCTTTTTAATCGATAACCAACCGAATCGAATTCAAAAAACGCGCGCGCTTTTAGGTGATCTTTATGATCTGCGCGTGTTTGAGGATGGCGGGTCGGCTTTAGCGGCCATGTATGATCTTCAGCCCCTAATCGCATTGGTCGATGAACGCACCTTAAGCAAGCAAGGTGGCGGTATTCATCGCACCAAGTGCAATGATAAACGGATCAAACACATTCCATTCATTATTATGTCAGATGGCCACGAAGGACCGTTCCTGGCCGGAGACGGCAGCGGGGCGATTGATCATTTCCTAAAGCGCCCAATCAAGATCAACATGCTCTTGGATCACATTGCCCGCACGGTCAGCCATAAAGTAGAAAAATCCTGGGAAAAACTACCCCATGCAGCCCACAAAACCCTGCGCTGCATGGCTGACCAGTTTGATTTGATCGCCAAGGCAGTGGCCAACAACACCCCATTGGACAAGTCACAAATTACGGCCAGCTGTAATCCACTGGCGGACTGTGTTCGTGAAAATCAGCATAAATATGTCCTGTTAGGATTGCGCAATCATCACAATTTCACCTACGTGCATTCCATGCGTGTGGCCATTTTCATGTCGGTATTCGCCCAAGCGTACAACATCAGTAAAAGTGAAATGACCTTGCTGGCGACCGGTGGCTATATGCATGACGTCGGCAAAATATTGGTGGCGCAAGCCATTCTCAATAAGCCAGGCAAGCTCAACGACAACGAATGGGATGAGATACGCCATCACGTTGAACATTCAATCGCCATCATAAACTCCATCGAAGGTGTGAACCCCATCATCCGATTGATTGCCGAACAACATCACGAACGCTTGGATGGATCCGGATATCCAAACGGCCTCAATGGCCTTGAAATCAATGAAATCGGCCGCATGGCGGCGATTGCCGACGTTTTTGCCTCATTAACCGATGAGAGCCCCTATCGCCATGCCTTTGATCCAGAAACGGCCTTTTCGATTATGAAACAAATGGGCCCTGCCCTGGACCAACATTTGCTCACCTTATTTCAAAGCGCCATCAGCGACTGATGTATTGGTTTTGAAAATGGGCCAAAACGCCGAGCACCTCATCGATGTCTTGGGCGGTGTGATCGGCTGAAACCTGAAAACGGATTTCTTCGTCACCCTTGGGCACCACGGGATGGTTAAGGCCGGTGGCGAGAATTCCATTTGCAAATAAAAACGAAACCAAATCACGGGTCCGTGCGGTGTCACGCACCATCAGCAGCACCACCGGGTGTGATCGCGCAAGCGTTTCAAAACCAAGCTGTATGAGGCCCCTTTCAAAACGTTTAGTCATGGCACCAAGGTGGCTGAGTAA
>JAESUA010000220.1 GCA_016763255.1 Magnetovibrio sp.
GGTGGGCTGATGACAATCAGCCAAGGGGGTGTGTGCGGCGGGAACTTAGAGGCGTGCCGTGGATTGCGCAAGGGGAAAAATGAGCTGATCGAAATATATTATGTGCAGCCCTTACTGCGCGCACAACCCACGGGCCCGAAAGGTGGGCCAAACACGCCTTAATTTACCGCCTGTCAGCCGTCGCTGCCCTTGCCTTCGCTGGGGGCAATCACGTCGGACATGTCGTCGTCACCGCCAAGATCGGACGTGTCTTCCATCAAATCGTCGTCTTCTTCGTCTTCGTCGAGATCTTCATCGACGTTAACGTCGGCGGCCAACTCGATTTCTTCTTCCACGGTTTTCGGCTTGGCCTCGGGCAGTTCTTTTTCTACCGGCTTGGCCTTGGCCTTTGCCTTGGCCTTGCTTTTGGCCTTGCTTTTGGGCTTGTCATTGGTGGATTCGAGCACGGTTGCGCACTTGGGGCAGGTCGGCGGTATTTTGCCCAAATCGAAATACCGTGTTTCGCAGTTTGGGCAGGTCTGCTTATCACCTAGGTTTGGCTTTGCCACCGGTCAGTCTCCGCAGTTGTCTGATGGTTGATATTCACTCATTCGCAATTGCCACGTTCTGCGGGTTCTGTCAAAAGGAAAAACGTGTTAGAGAACGCCCACACTGATCTTTTGACTTTAGATTGAGGCCCAATCCCTTGTCCAGCTTGACTTCTCATCGTTCTGCCTCGCTTTCAGGTTCTGTGCGCGTTCCCGGCGATAAATCCATTTCTCACCGTGCATTGATGTTGGGCGCATTGGCCCTGGGTCGGACCCGCATCACCGGATTGCTGGAAGGCGAAGACGTTTTGTGCACGGCTGCGGCCATGCGCGCCATGGGTGCCCAGGTTGAACGCCTGGAAAATGGCGACTGGGTGGTCGACGGTATGGGAGTCGGCGGCTTGTTGCAGCCGCGCCACAATCTAGAAATGGGCAATTCCGGCACCGCCGCACGGTTGTTGATGGGCTTGGTGGCGGGTCAAGGCATCCGCGCGACCTTCACCGGCGATGCCTCGCTATCGTCGCGCCCGATGATGCGGGTGATCACCCCCCTGACCCAGGTGGGGGCGGTATTCGAGGCCTCCGAGGGTGGCCGCTTGCCGTTGACCATGACCGGCGCGCTTGACCCCATGGCGATCACCTATGAGCTGCCTGTGGCCTCCGCCCAAGTGAAATCGGCGGTGATGCTGGCGGGCTTGAACGCGGCGGGGGAAACGGTGGTGATCGAACCTAAGCCGACTCGCGATCACTCGGAAAAAATGCTCACCCATTTTGGCGCCGATGTACGCGTTGAAGACCTTGAAGGTGGGGCGCGCAGCATCACCTTGAAGGGCCAGCCGGAACTGAAGGGCCGCGATGTGATCGTGCCCTCCGATATTTCCTCGGCGGCGTTTTTGTTGGTGGCAGCAGCGATCATCGAAGGCTCCGAGGTCACGCTGAGCAATGTCGGCCTCAATCCATTGCGCGCCGGAGTTATCGAAACCCTCAAAGACTTAGGCGCGGACATCGAAATTTTGGACCAGCGCACCGAAGCCGGCGAGGCCGTCGGCGATGTCCGTGTGCGCTCAAGCAAACTCACGGGCTGCACCGTCCCGGCCACGCGCGCCCCGGCGCAAATCGATGAATACCCGGTGTTGTTTGTCGCCGCCGCATGTGCCCAGGGAACCACCCGGTTTGAAGGCTTGGCCGAACTACGGGTCAAAGAAAGCGACCGCCTGAGCGTCATGGCCGAGGGCCTCAAAGCCTGTGGCGTGGAGTTGGAAGAGGGCGAAGATTGGCTTGAGGTTCACGGCGTCGGCGGCACCGCCAAGCGGGTGCCCGGCGGGGCGCAAGCGGCTTCGAGTCTTGATCACCGCATCGCCATGTCGTTTTTGGTGCTGGGCATGGTTTCGCAACAACCGGTGAGCGTCGATGACGCCAGCCCCATCGACACCAGTTTTCCGGATTTTCGCGGCCTGATGGAAAGCCTCGGCGCTAAATTTTCTTAGATCAACGGAGAGTCCCCATGCGGCGTATCTGGCAGGCTTTGATGATCGGCTTGGCGCGTCGGGATGGCTTGACGCGGTTTATCCAGTCGTGGCGCGCCACCTCCAATCTGGCCAAGCGTTATGTCGCGGGGCAAACCACCGCCCAGGCCACGCAACGCGCCCTGCAGCTACGCGACTCCACCGGCCTGCGGGCCTCATTGTTTTTTTTGGGCGAATACGTCACCGACCCAGACATCATCGCCCAGACGGTGGTGCGCAAAATCGAAGCCGGTGCAGCCTTGGCCGCAGCGGGCCTGGATGTCCATGTCTTGGTGGATTCGACCCAGATCGGGCAGATGATCGACGCCGCCACGGCCAAAAAAATGCCGCCGCCATCGCCCAGGCCTGGCCGCCGTGATGAAAAGCCAGATGAACAATCAATCGTCACCAGATCATCTCGCGGTATTGATGTTTGATATGGAGGATGCCTCGGTCATCGATGATACCATCGCCCTGCACGATGGCTTGGCTGATCAAAATTTGCCGGTGGCGCTGACCCTGCAGGCCTACCTGAAACGGTCCGAGGCCGATCTCAAACGTCAGATTGAACGCGGCGCCAAGGTGCGCTTGGTCAAAGGGGCATTTGTCGCCGGTGATGACATCGCGTTTACCACCCGTACGGAGATCAAGGCCAATTCGCGCCATTTGATCGATTTGATGTTGTCGGTTGAGGCCCGTGAAACAGGGTTTTATCCGATCATCGCCACCCATGACGATCACGTGCAGGCCTACGCCATCGAAAAAGCCCAGCAAAACGGCTGGCGCAGCGATCAGTATGAATTCGAAATGCTGTTGGGGGTGCGTACGGACGTGGCCGAGCGGATGGCGGCGGATGGCTTTCGCGTGCGCCTGTACATCCCCTTTGGCACCGATTGGTGGCCCTATGCGATCCGGCGCATCGGCGAAAACCCTGCCAATGCCGTGTTGCTGGCACGATCATTGGTGTTGTGACGTTGCTATCATTTTAAAAATCATGTTAGGTGCTGCACCATGAACATTGTCATCGCCATCGACGGCCCCGCAGCGGCGGGCAAGGGCACCCTGGCCAAGCGGCTGGAGGCTCATTTTAAGTTATCCAAATTGGACACCGGACTGTTGTACCGTGCCACCGGTTCTAAGGTGGTCTCAGGCGGCGGCGACCCGCAAGACGCCCAGATTGCCGAGGCCTGCGCCCGGGCCCTGGATCCGGCCGAGTTGGATAATCCCGATTTACGATCTGATGAGGCAGCCCAGGCGGCGTCCAAGGTCTCCGCGGTGCCCGGCGTGCGCGCCGCACTGCTTGATTTTCAACGTGAATTTGCCAAAAATCCACCGCCGCTGGCCGATGGCTCGCCGGCTCAAGGCGCGCTTTTGGATGGTCGCGATATCGGCACCACGGTCTGTCCCGATGCGCAAGTGAAGCTGTTTGTCACCGCGAGTCCGGAAATCCGCGCCAAACGGCGCTTTAAAGAGTTGCAGGAACGCGGTCTTGAAGCTATATATGCGCGCGTTCTGGATGACATGAAGGAACGTGATGCACGCGACAGCGGGCGGAGTGCTTCTCCCCTGGCTGCGGCAAGCGATGCATTGCAGTTGGATACCAGTGAAATGGACGCCGATCAGGCTTATGCAGCGGCGCTCGACTTCATTAATGCCAAGAAGCTCTTCTGACGACACACCATGTGTTGTCAGTGTTGTTGAAATTTAGTTCCGCTCTCTCGAATGGGGGATGCGGGTTGTTTGGTCTCTAAAGACCGCCGGAACCAACCGGCTGGCCGGAAAAGTATAAATAAGGAAATTAAATCGAATGACTATGGAAAATTTTGCGGACCTTCTCGAAGAGTCCTTTGCCCAAAACGGAATGCTCGAAGGTAGCGTCATCACCGGCACCGTGCTGCGTGTGGATGGCGATGCGGTTCTCGTTGACGTCGGACTGAAGTCCGAAGGTCGCGTGCCTCTTAAAGAATTCGGTCAGGGCGCTGACGCCCCGACCATCGTCATCGGCGATACTGTCGATGTGTTCGTCGAACGCTACGAAGATCGTGAC
>JAESUA010000221.1 GCA_016763255.1 Magnetovibrio sp.
AAGGTGTCTGAAATTACCCACACTGATCGTGGTGTATTCGAAGGTCTGCCCTCGCCGCTCACCTGCACGCGTTATCATTCCTTGATGGTGGCCCGCGATGGCTTGCCCGATTGCCTTGAGATCACCGCTGAAAGTTCGGACGGCGTGATCCAAGGTTTGATGCACAAAACCCGGCCGATTTTTGGGGTGCAGTTCCATCCCGAAAGCATCGCCTCGCAACACGGCCACGACATTCTCAAAAATTTCATTGATCTTTGCAAAACCAGGAACGCGGCATGAACGATACGCCCACCGCCTTGAAACCGATTTTGAACCTCGTCGCCGGCGGCAAAAGCCTAAGCCCAGCCGAGGCCGAACAGGCCTTCAACATCATCATGTCCGGCGACGCCACCACGGCGCAAATAGCGGGCTTTTTGATGGCGCTTCGGGTGCGCGGCGAAACCGTCGTTGAAATCACCGCAGCGGTCAAAACCATGCGCGCCAAGATGCTTAGGGTGCAAGCACCGGCGGATGCCATCGACATCGTCGGCACCGGCGGCGATGCCTCGGGCACCTATAATATATCCACCGGGGCGGCCATTTTGACGGCGGCCTGCGGGGTGCCGATCGCTAAACACGGCAATCGCGCGCTGTCTTCCAAATCCGGCACCGCCGATGTTTTGAGCGCACTGGGCGTTAACCTGGAATGCGATATGGAGCTGGTCAAACGCTCCATCTGGGACGCCAACATCGGTTTTTTGCTGGCCCCGCGCCACCACGCGGCGATGAAGTACGTGATGCCCGCACGCCTCGAAATGGGCGTGCGCACGGTGTTTAACCTGCTTGGCCCCCTGTCCAATCCAGCTGGCGTCAAGCGCCAGTTGACCGGCGCGTATTCACGCGACTGGATCAAACCGATGGCCGAGACACTTGGCAATTTGGGCACCGAGATGGCGTGGGTGGTTCATGGCTCCGACGGCCTGGATGAAATCACCACCACCGGCCCGACCTATGTGGCACAGATCAAAGACGGTGAACTCAGCGAATTTGAAATCACCCCCGAAGACGCCGGGCTGCCGCTTGCGAAAGCTGAAGACCTCAAAGGCGACACCCCTCAACACAACGCCCAAGCCATGCGCGCTATGCTGCAAGGTGAAGCCGGGGCCTTTCGCGACTGTGTGGTGCTCAACTGCGCCGCCGCGCTGCTGATCGCGGGCAAAGCCGAAAACCTTAAAGACGGTGCCGTGCAAGCCGCAGCCGCACTGGATGCAGGCAAGGCCGTGGCCACCCTAGAACAACTCATTTCCATCACCAGCACCAATACAGAGAGCGCCTAATGGCCGATATCCTCAGAAAAATCAACGCTGCCAAACGCCGTTACGTTAATGATTGTATGGACAACCGGTCCATCGGCGACCTTGAAAATATGGCGCACATGGCCCCGTCGCCACGTGGTTTTATCGACGCGCTCAAAGCCGCCAAGGCCGATGGCCGCTACGGGCTAATTGCCGAGATCAAAAAAGCCTCCCCGTCCAAGGGCCTGATCCGCGCCGATTTTAATCCGCCGCGCCTCGCCCGGGCCTATCGACGCGCCGGGGCGACGTGTTTGTCGGTGCTCACCGATGTCGATTTCTTTCAAGGTGCCGATGAACATCTGGTTTCTGTGAGAGACACCGTCAAACTGCCGGTGTTGCGCAAGGACTTCATGATCGACCCCTATCAAATTATCGAATCACGGGTGCTGGGTGCGGATTGCATTTTGTTGATCATGGCCTCGTTGAGTGACGCCCAAGCCGCCGAGCTTGAAGCCACCGCTTATGAATTCAACATGGACGTGCTGGTCGAAGTGCACAACACCGAGGAAATGGAGCGCGCCCTCAAGCTCAAAACCGAGCTCATCGGCATCAACAACCGCAACCTCAAAACCATGACCATCGATCTGGCCACCACCGAAGAATTGGCGGCGATGGTGCCCGATGATCGCATCATGGTATCCGAAAGCGGCCTTAACTCAGCAGCGGATTTGACGCGCATGTCCAAGGTCGGGGCGAACTGTTTTCTCATCGGTGAAAGTTTGATGCGTCAAGACGATGTCGAAGCCGCCACCCGCGCCATCCTCACCAAGGAAACCAGCGATGTCTGACTTCACCCACATGGATAAAGACGGCAACGCCCGCATGGTTGATGTCGGTGAGAAGACCATTACCGAACGCTCTGCCACGGCCAAAGGCACAGTTTTGATGGCGTCCGAGACTCTGGCCAAAATTGTCGAGCGCGGTTTCAAAAAAGGCGATGTGCTTTCGGTGGCGCAACTGGCGGGCATCATGGGGGCCAAGAAGACCCCCGATTTGATCCCGTTGTGCCATCCCTTGATGCTGACCTCGGTTAAGGTTGAGCTGACCCCTGATGCATCGCGTGATGCCGTTGATATCCAAGCCACCTGCAAGCTCAGCGGAAAAACCGGGGTGGAGATGGAAGCCTTGACCGCCGTAACCGTCGCCGCCCTGACGGTCTACGACATGTGCAAAGCGGTGGACAAAGCCATGCACATCACCGATGTGCGCTTGGTTCACAAGGCCGGTGGCAAGTCCGGCGAGTTCAAGGCTGATTAATATGATTTCCGTTAACGATGCCCTCAAGAAAATCCTCTCCAATGTTTCTAAGACCTGCGCCGAGCAGGTTGCCCTGCCCGATGCCCTGGGGCGGGTGCTGGCCGAGGACATCGTTGCCCGGCTGACCCAGCCGTGGGCCGATGTATCGGCGATGGATGCTTACGCGGTGCGCCAAGAAGACGTCACCTCGGTGCCGGTGGACCTCAAGGTCATCGGCGAAAGCCCTGCGGGCGGTAGCTTTGAGGGTGAAGTCAGCCCAGGTGAAGCGGTGCGCATTTTCACCGGCGCCCCCGTTCCAGCCGGTGCCGACACCATCATCATTCAAGAAGACACTCAACGAGATGGCGACACCGTCAAAGTGTTGGAAACCTCACCCGTCGGCAAATTCATCCGTCCCGCCGGTCTCGATTTCAAATCCGGCGAAGTCTTGATCCCTGCTGGTCAGGTGATGAGTGCACGCGATGTCGGTTTGGCCGCCGCCGCCAACGTGCCATGGGTGATGGTGCGGCGCAAGCCACGCGTCGCGATCATCGCCACCGGCAACGAAGTGGTGATGCCCGGCGATCATCTGGGCGACAATCAGATCATCAGCTCCAACTCGGTGATGCTGGCGGCGTATCTCAAAGTGTTGGGGGCCGAACCTTTGGATTTGGGCATCGCACGCGATGACGAAGCCTCGCTCACCCGTTTGATCAAGTCCGCCTCCGAGGTCGATATGCTGGTCACCATCGGCGGTGCATCGGTGGGCGATTACGATTTGGTCAACCAGGTATTGGGCCGCGAAGGCGTTGACTTGGGCTTTTACAAGGTCGCCATGCGCCCCGGAAAACCACTGATTTTTGGCCACCTGGGCGGCACGCCGGTATTGGGGTTGCCCGGCAATCCGGTTTCGGTTGGCGTCACCAGCACGATCTTTATGCGCCCCGCGGTGGAAGCCATGCTGGGCCTCAAAGCAAACGATGGGCCAATGCAAACGGCTCAATTGGCAGACGATTTGGGGGCAAACGATCAGCGCCAGGACTACATGCGCGCGACCCTATCCATTGGCCCAAGCGGGGAGCGCATCGCCACCCTTTTTGCCAAACAAGACAGCGTCATGCTGGCTAAATTCGCCCAAGCCGACTGTTTGGTGGTGCGCGCACCGCACGCGCCTGCGGCCCAAGCCGGCGATGTGGTGGACATCATCCCCATGCGCACCGGGCGGGTGTCGCTGTAATGGAAATCCGTGAAGAACTCGACCACGACCTTGGCGGCATTCGCGCCGTACATGACGCGGCGTTCGGTGGCACGGATGAATCATCCCTGGTTGACCGACTGCGCGATGATGGATTGATCGTAACCTCGCTGGTGGCGGACGAGTACGGCGAAATCGTTGCTCACATCCTATTTTCAGAGCTTGAAGTCACCTCAGACTCTCAAGATCGCTCTATTCGTGCGGCCGCCCTGGCCCCGATGGCGGTGGCGCCAACCCATCAACGTTTGGGAATCGGCTCGGAATTGGTGCGCCAAGGCCTTGATTTGTGCCGAGAAAAAGGCATCGAAGCGGTCATTGTGGTGGGCCCCGAGCTGAACCACGAGCGTTATTATCCCCGCTTCGGATTCAGTGCTGAAATTGCCGAATGCATAAAAAGTCAACTTTCAGGGCCATTTTTCATGGCTTTGCCCTTAAAACAGGGTGTTTTTGATGATTTTTCCGGAAGTGCAATTTATCCCGATGCCTTTGACGTCGAGATCAGTATTTAAGCATCAGGGCGTGATCTTAAATTCTGGATGCGGCCTGAACAGCGATCTGTTGAGATAATCCAATTCATTTTCAGATAGATAGCGGCCCTTATAATATACGGCTTTGGCCATGGGAACGCGGTCCAAGTCGGCACGAGCCGCAAAATCAAAATCATAAGCACAAACGAT
>JAESUA010000222.1 GCA_016763255.1 Magnetovibrio sp.
GTTTATTTAAATAACAATTTATATATTACTACATTGATATGTAAAGTTTAGATTGGGTTACTCTATATAGTCATAGCTATACATAAACATTACCCTCATTTTATTGACTCTTTTAAAGACCACTCATACGGTGAGGGCAATATTAATGATTTGACGTTGTCAGAGCGGGAATGAAAAAATGCTTGAATCCTTTTATCTTACAGGCTGGGGAGCCTTCGGAATGGTGCTCTTTTTGCTCCTTCCGTTTGCATCCGTCTTTCTGTACATCGTGTTCAAAAAATCCCTTATAGACCCAACACCAAGTAGCGCACCGCGCAGTAAATACGTGCGCCTCGAATACATGTGGATCGGGTTTGTTGCCTTTGTTTTTATTACCGTGAATGTCGTCGGTATTGACTTCATGCACACCGTTTCATCGGCCAGGGCTGAGAGCACAGCGACAGAAATTCTGGACGTGAATGTTGAAGCCGAGTCCTGGGCCTTCGATATTTCCCAAAACGATATCAAAGTTGGTCAGACGGTACGCTTTAACGGCAAAAGCCTCGATACCATGCATGGTTTTGCGCTTTATCATCCCAACGGAAAAGTTCTGTTTACGATGATGCTGATGCCGGGCATGGCGGACCCCACGTCCTTGGTCCACACCTTCACCGAACCGGGCACTTACATCGTTCGTTGCCTTGAGTATTGCGGCGCCAATCACCATGAAATGGTTGATGAAATTATCGTCACGGCGAGCAGCAGCTAAGCATTGCCTGGAGGGGAAATAAATATGTTAACAGCAACAAAAATATTGCAACGTACGCCGATGTTCGAGCGAATGTTCGGCGGAGATATCGACGACGGTCTGGAGGAGATCAACTCCTGGCCAGCCTTGATGATTATGACGTCCTTCGTATGGTTGTTGGTCGCCGGCCTGCTCGGCGCTGCGATGCCTATCATTCAGCGCTTTGATCTTGGCTCAGACTTATTTTATATGGCGTTGACGGCGCATGGTGCCGCACTGGCGTTTCCATTTGCGTTCCAATTGATGGTCGGTATCAGCCTGCATCGCTCCGGCGGTTGTTCGGGCAAAGCGGTCACCGGTATCATGCCGGCCTTGATTTTCTTGACCATGAACCTCGGCGGGGCACTTTTGACCTTGGCGATTTTCATGGGCTTTAGCATCTCCATCGTGGTGATGTTCCCGTTGCCCATCGTTGGCGTGGCAACCGGGCAGTGGTCTTACGACACCTTGGTGCTTGGCTTCACGGGCATCGCCCTGGTTTTGACCTCTATGATCTACATGTATCCGATCACGGTTCTTAAAATCATCTTTTTCGGCGAAAAACGCGATGACTTGATTTTGGTCGAACGCTCGATCGGTGATCCCGGAATGTTGGGTATGATCATTGCGGTGATGGTGCTGCTGGTTTTCGGCACACCGATTATGATTGTTGCGACCTACTCTTTGGCCGCCCTTTACGGCATCTTTCCTTTTGATATGGTGGCGTGGGCGACCGATCCGGTGGTGTTCCAGTTTGCCTTCTTTGTCTTTGCCCATAACTTGATGGAAGCGATGGCGTTGATGGTGATCAGTGGCGTATATGCGACCTTGCCGTTGTATCTCGCCGATGGAACGCGTGAGCTGTACAGCAAAAAACTCGCCAATGCGGCGTTGTGGATTTTGCTGGTTTCGTCATTCAGTTCGTTCTTTCACCATTTTTTCACCTTGTTCCCGAACCTACCCGAAATCTTGATCTATCACGGTAGCTTCATGAGTTGGTTCACCGGTATCGGTGCGGCGATGAGTATCTTCACCATCCTCGCCACCATCTGGAAACATGGTTTGCGGATGAATCCTGGCATCTTGATCGCGTTGATGGGGTTCATCCTCTACATCCTTGATGGCGCAAGCGCAGTGGTGACATCGAACGTCGGCTGGGCCTTCCAGCTTCATGGCACCATGTGGCAAAGTGGCCATACCATGACCGTGTTGGTGGCCATGTCGTTGATGTGGATGGGCGTGATCTATCACCATTACCCGGTGATGACGGGCCGCAAACTCAACGACAAGATGGGCTATTGGTTCTGTGGCCTGTTCATCGTCGGTGCGGTTGGTGCTGCGTTGGTGATGCTGGCGGCCGGTGCCGATGGCATGCCGCGTCGTCATGCCGACTGGGGCCAGGGTGGCTGGATGATCTATGGTGATTGGATCTGGATCTTTGGCATGTTTATGTTTGCGGCCATGGTTCTGTACGGCCTTAATTTCTGGACATCGCGCACCCATGCGGAAATTGCCCGCAACGCGGCCCCTCAGGCCGCGGAATAACAACAAGACGCACAAATGATGTAATCTTCCTCCCACGTTTTTGTGCACAGCGTTAAGAGAACGGTCTTAACGGCCCTACGACAAAAGCCCCGGCGCAACCCGCCGGGGCTTTTTTGTGGTTCATCACGTGGCCTGTCGCGTGGCCTAGTATGAGCCGGTTGTACTACTTTCCTTTCCTTTTGTGAGGGCGTAAGCTGGATTTAGTCCTAACAATCAGGTCGAAACTTGATGCTCAATCCTATAAAAGTTATTGCTCCGTTAGCCGCCGTGGCGGGCTTGTTCACGGCTTTTGTTGAGGGGGCCCAAGCCGCGAACTTGGTTTCGTACCGCGCGATTTATGACGTGCGCTTAGCCGATGCAAAGAGGGGCTCCAATATTTCGGCGGCGACCGGGCAAATCGCTTATGGCGTCAAAGAAGCCTGTGATTCCTGGCTGGCCAATCAAAGCTCGAATATGTATCTGCAAACCACAAACGGTGACGTCATCCCCCAAGTCGTCAGTTTTTCGTCCTGGGAATCGCGTGATGGTAAGCACTATCGTTTCATCGGCACCGATGACGGTGACGAGGAGGGCGATATCTTTGGCAGCGCAAAGATGCCCCAGGGTAATGGCCCCGATAACGGCACGGGGGTGGGTGAAGCGCGGTTTTCTAAACCGCAAGACGCCATCTTCAAATTACCAAGCGGGACGATGTTTCCGGTCCAGCATACCAAGCACATCCTCAAACAGGCCCGCGACGGACAGACCCAATTCCAAAACATGGTGTTTGAAGGCATTGATGTCGAAGGTGCAAAACTTCTGGTGACCTTTGTCAGTCCGCTGTCGGAGCGCGCCCGTGATCTTTCGAAACAGTTTAGTGCTCAGGCCTTAAACCGCCCCGGCTGGAATTTTCGCTTGGCCTACTTTGACCCCACCAGTCAAACCGGTGTGCCGATGTATGAAATCGAAGCCGATTATCTCGACAACGGTGTGCCGATACGGTGGTTGATGGACTACGGCGATTTCACCATCGAAATGAGTGTCTCCAAAATTGAAATCCTGCCCCGCCCAGATTGCTGAACGGGCTGTGGACAAACAAAAACGGCGCGGCCCCGCAAAGGCCGCGCCGTTTTGTATTCTACAAGAAAACTTATTTCGCGGCTGCGTCGCGTGCAGCCGCAACAAGCTGTTTCATGGCGCTGAGGGGAATCGCGCCTGGGGCAATGTTTTCACCGACGATGAATGCCGGTGTGCCGGTGATGTTCAACGCCAAGGCCTGGGCCTTGGTGGCGGCAAAGGTTTTGTCGATTTCAGGGTCTTTCATTTGGCCCGGTAAGGCATCCATGTCGACGCCGGAAGATTTGGCAAAATCCAATACCTTATCGTTGGTGAGCGAGCCTTTGCTGGCCATCATGGCAATATGGAATGGCTGGTATTTGTCCTTTTGGTGGAGCCACACAGCCATCGCGGCGCGATGGGCATAATTGCTGTCATCACCAAGGATTGGGAATTCTTTGAGCACGTAACGGATGTTGGTGTCTTCCTTGAGTAGCGTCATGATATCGGGAAAGACACGTTTGCAAAACCCGCAACGGTAATCGAAAAATTCCACCATGGTGACGTCGCCATCAGGGTTGCCGATCACCGGGTCATTGGGGTTTTCATTCAGTTGTGCCGTCATGGACTTTAAAACCGAAAACTGTTGTTCGGCGGAAGCAACCTTGTCGCGGCGTTGTAGTTCTCGAATGGCTTCGACGATGACTTCGGGGTTTTTCAGTAGGTACTCACGGACCACCTGCTCGACTTCGGTTTTTTGACCGCTACTCAAGGTTTCAGCGGCGAACGTGGCGAGTGGTGCAGTGATGAACAGGGCTGCGGCGATGAGGGTCTTCACGGGGTGCATGGATGTCTCCGGTGTCAAAAAAGATGTGGCGATATCTATATAAGGTGATCGTGGCGTCAATGTGTCAGCAAGATACCCGATACTCGCCCGCGTACCACCTTTTGGGTCGGGGCCGCGGCCAGGCCGATAAAGGTGATGCGCACTTTGCGGCGCTTATCATTGGGCCATGCCTTGGCGTATAAATCGGATAAGTCCACGGCTTCGGACCACCATTTGCGGGTGTTTTCGCGGCCACCGCGAACGGTGTAAAGTGGGGCTTCTAAGGGACGTTCAAGGGGCGGCAGGCTGAGGCTTCCGCGGCGCAGCGCGGTATCGCCCCAAATCAGGGCCAGCGCGCGATCATGGGGGGGCAGCGCAACGCCTTGCACGTCGTTTTTTGTATCTTCAGGCGCGCCGCCTACAAATCCCACCACCA
>JAESUA010000223.1 GCA_016763255.1 Magnetovibrio sp.
GAGCTGGGCGGTACCATCATGTCCGAGTTGGCCGACCTGTTTGATGAAGATGCTCAGTCTGGATCTGCAAACAAACGCAGGCGTAGACGCGCCTAGAGCACATTGTGACAACATTCCCCCTACGGTACACTTTATACTTGCCACAGACCCTGGATCGCATAACAATGTCTGGCAACGGCCATCATGGTCACAAAATACAACGGGGACGATTTTGATTCTCACGCGCATCACACGTGTGGTCAGTTCAATGATCAACCGCCAGGCGGCGGCGCAATTTGCGCTGTTTGCCATGCTGTTGCAGGCGATGATCCCACTGAGCGCTGTGGTGCCCGTTCCAGATGGGGATGGTACCCGCCAGGGCCAATCGATCCCCAACTTTTACCTCGTTATTTGTACGGCTTTCGGCGCACAGTCCCAAAGCAATGCCTTGGATGGACCTCTGGACAAGGTTCCTTCCGGCTCTGCTCCCTGGGATTGCCCGGTCTGTCTTGTTCAGACCAGCGTTCAAGGTCCAGCCCCTGTAACGCCCGAGGTGGCGTTCATTCCACGATCCCTCCCGTTGGAGTGCAACGTCCCTGAAGCGAGCGACTTGCGGGTTGCCCTTTGGAGCGCCGCGCCTGGCCGTGCCCGCGCACCACCAGCGGCCTAAACCTCCACAACTTCCCAATCTGACCGTGCCCAGGCCTGTACTACTTAAGGACAACCGGCCTGGGTGCGAGTCTGATCACCCACTCCATACACGAAGTATTTGCCCAGTGCGCCCAAATGCGGACGCCCCAAGACTAAGGGACAAGGCAAAATCCATGCGGGCCGCGACCAATGCGACCAAGACCCAAGGACCACATATTATGAAAATCATCCAAACGTTGATCACCGCCACCGCCCTGGCCACCATGGCCTTCACCAGCGCCGCTATGGCCGGTGACATGACCGTATCCAAGCCCTGGGCGCGGGCTTCGGCGGGCATGGCCAAAGCCGGGGCTTCGTTCATGTACATCTTCAACGAAACCGGCATGGACGACACCCTAATCGCCGCCCGTGGCGATGTCGCAAAACGGATCGAGCTGCACACCCACCTCAACGAAGATGGTGTGATGAAAATGCGTCAGGTTAAAGGTGGCATTCCGCTGACAAACGGTGCCACCCAAATACTCAAGCCCGGCAGCTACCACGTGATGATGATGGGCTTGGCCGCACCACTCAAGGAAGGTACCTCGTTCCCCATCACCTTGATCTTTAAACATGCCGGTGAGCAGACGGTCATCGTCGAAGTCAAAAGTGCTGGTCACATGGGTGAACAAGCCAATCACGCCATGGGCGGCATGAAAAAACAAATGGACGGCATGGCCAATATGGGTCACGCCACCATGGAAGGCATGAAGAAATAACAATCTTCATCCAGAAAAATCAAAAGGCCGGGGCTCAATGCCTCGGCCTTTTTTTATCTTGTACCAATTAGCTCCAGGGGCCGCGTTTGCGTCGCGTGCTGCCCCCGGTGCGGGGAACTGAGCTTGTTCGTGGCGCGCGTTTCACAGGTCCGTTCTGTGCACCTTGCTGCGCCTGGCTACGCCCCCCAGGCGAGACCACAGGAGCCGCGCCACGCATCTCCCCTGCCAATGCCTGCAAACGTTCGATGCGGTTTGCCATCTTGGGGTGGGTGGAAAACAAAGTGTCCATGGCTTTGGTGTGCAGCGGGTTGACGATAAACATGTGCGCGGTGGCGGGATTGTCTTCGGCACGAACATTGTCGATACGGCGCGCGCCTTGATCCAACTTGTCCAAAGCAGACGCCAACCACAATGGTTGGCCACATATTTCGGATCCGATACGATCGGCTTCATACTCACGCGTGCGTGAAATCAGCATCTGCACCATCATCGCCGCCACCGGCGCCAAAATCATCACCAAGATCACGCCGACAAAGCCCAGCGGATTGTTGCGGTTGTCACCACCCCCGAAAAACAGGCCAAAACTGGCCAGCGTCGACAGCGCACCGGCGAGGGTCGCGGTGATGGTCATGATCAAGGTGTCACGATTTTTTACATGCGCCAATTCATGGGCCATGACGCCGGCAAGTTCGTTGGTGGTGAGGGTGCGCAGCAGACCGGACGTAGCAGCCACCGCGGCATTTTGCGGATTGCGCCCGGTGGCAAAGGCGTTGGGCTGGTCTTCGTCCATGATGTAGACCTTGGGCATGGGAAGGTCGGCCTGAACCGCCAGGGCCGACACCATGTCGTAAAATTCCGGCTGCTCGGCACGCGACACTTCACGCGCACCGTACATCTTGAGCACCATCTTGTCGCAATTCCAGTAGGCAAAGACGTTCATGCCCAGGGCCACCATCAACGCGATGAGCAAGCCGACTTCGCCACCCAGCATAAACCCCGCGCCCATAAACAACGCCGTCATCCCGGCAATCAAAATGGCTGTGCGTGCATAGCTCATGGGTGACCCTTTGCGTATCCGTAACGAATTTAAGTGCGCTGAAGGTGAAATAGGCGTGTACACCCCATGGCGTCAATCCCTTCCTATATCATTGCGCGAGAACATGTGAACAAATAGCACCTTATGGTATGCTCTCGACCAATATCGAATATGGAAAGATCCCCCGTGCACTTACCGACGATTCTCATATTTCTGGTTTTTACGTTGTGTTCTTCGCTGGTGCCGGCGCAAGCACAAACCTTGCGCATCGATCTTGCACGAATATCGGCGGCCTTTTCAATCTTACCGCACGACATGACCCTAAGCCCGGACAGATCACTATTACTGTTTACGGACACGGGCCAAGACCGTGTCCTGATATTGGATCCCGATGAGTTAACCATTAAAGGGGTTATCGGTGTCGGCGAGTTGAGCCTGCCCCATGACGTGGCGTTCGACGCCAACGGGCGGCTCCTGGTCGCCGATAGTGGCAATGACCGCATCGCCATTTATGAGATGAACACCGCGCTAAACACCGCACAGTTGGTTGAAACGATCGACGACCTTGACGGGCCCGAAGGCATCGCCGTTGGCCCCGAGGGGGTAGTTTATATCGCCGTTACACTTGAGGATCGCGTGATATCCTGGCGTGATGGCAAGATCATAACGTCGACCAGCAGCGCACTGGGTATCGACCTTGACCAGCCGCATGACATTGAAGTCGATGAGAGCGGCGATGAAACGATGCTTGTGATCACCGACCCCGGCAACAATCGCCTCTTGGTTTTTGATCTAAATCTAAAAGCAAAGCGTGAAATCTTGGCCAGTGATCCGCCCCTGTACGAAGCCAAATACGTCAGCATCGACGATCACGGTCGACTGTTCGTCGCCGACCAATACAATAACGCTGTGCGCGTGTTCGACCGTGACGCAAAGCAAATCGCCATGTTTGCGCGTCAACACGTCAAACTGCCTGAGGGAATTTTGGCCGTAGGTGACCGAATTTGGGTGGCCGATACGGAAGGCGGGCGGGTGTTGCTCTACCGTTTGCAAAGCACTCCGTGACCATGCTATCTCGATTAATAATCATCGCCAAGACCGAGTACATCAAACAAAGGCCTGCGGTTAACCAAGGCTTCCAACATGCGTAATTCCACATCCGTGTGATTGATGACCGGGGCTCTTTCGATCTGCACCGGGCCATCCGGGGGGTAGATATAGCGTGGGCTGTCGTGGTGCTGGGTTTTTACCGTTTCCAACAGCGCACCGCTTATCGAACTGCCCAAGTCAGCCTTGCCATAACAAACACAGGCATAAGTCCGTTGCGCTTGCACATCGACATAACACGCGGTGCCGCGAATCCCGATGGTCGCCTGGGGCGTGATGATCGATGATTGAGTTTTGCCGAACACCGACAGCATGGCCCCCGCCGCCAGCTTGATTTGAC
>JAESUA010000224.1 GCA_016763255.1 Magnetovibrio sp.
CACCGAGGTGATCTCGCTGGGGCTTTTGGAAGCCCCGGGCAACCAAGGTGCCGACATCGTGTGCGCCGAAGGCCAGTCCATCGGCAACGCACTGAGCTATGGCGGACCGTATGTCGGTCTGTTCGCCACCACCTCCAAACTGGTGCGCCTGATGCCGGGTCGCGTCTGTGGGCAAACCAAAGACGTCGAAGGTCAACGCGGTTGGGTGCTGACACTTTCAACCCGCGAACAACACATCCGCCGCGAAAAAGCGACCTCGAACATCTGCACCAATTCCGGTTTGTGTGCCCTGGCGTTCACCATCCATGCTGCGTTGCTGGGAGAAGAAGGGCTGTCACGTTTGGCCCGGCTCAACCACGCCAACGCCTGTAAGTTGGCCGATCAACTGGCCGCGTTGGAGGGTGTTGAGGTGATCAACGATACGTTCTTCAACGAGTTCACCGTCAAGCTGTCCAAACCCGCGGCCCAGGTGGTCGAAGCCTTGGCCGAACGTGGAATTTTGGGTGGGGTGCCGATCACTCGCCTTTTGCCGGAACGCGATGACTTGGCCAATTATATGCTGGTCGCGGTCACCGAAACAAATTCAGATGCAGATATGGACGCGCTGATCAGTGCGCTCAAGGAGGTGCTGTAATGGCTGATCTCTCTCAAGGTCGCACCAATGTGCCCGTTGGTGGCTCCCAAGTCACGACGGCTCAAACCATCAGCGGTTCCAAGGGGCTAAATTTTGCCGAACCGCTGATTTTCGAAATGGGTGAAGACGGCCGCACCGGCGTCGACTTGCCCGATATTGAAGTTTCAAATGACCGCCTGGGCGGCATGCGGCGCAAAGACATGGTTGGCCTACCCGGCTTGTCCGAACCCCAAGTGGTGCGTCACTACACCCGCTTGAGCCAAAAAAACTATGGCATCGATTCAGGTTTTTATCCGCTCGGTTCGTGCACCATGAAGCACAACCCGCGGGTCAACGAAAAGGTCGCGCGCTTGGCTGGCCTGGGTGATCTGCACCCGATGCAGCCTGACAGCTCGGTGCAGGGTGCGTTGGAGCTGATCGACACCTTGGCCCACTGGATCAAAACCCTGTGCGGCATGCCCGCCGTGGCGATGAGCCCGGCGGCCGGTGCGCATGGCGAGCTGTGCGGCATGATGGCCATCAAAGCCGCCATCGTCGATCGTGGTGAAGGGCAAACCCGCACCCGCGTGTTGGTCCCCGAAAGTGCCCACGGCACCAATCCGGCGACCGCCGCAGCCTGTGGATTTACGGTCGATTCCATTCCTGCCACGGCGCAAGGGCGGGTCGATTTTGACGCCTTCAAAGCCAAGTTGGGCGACGATGTTGCGGGCATCATGCTCACCAATCCCAATACCTGTGGTTTGTTCGAAAACGACATCATCGAAATCGCCGATGCGATCCATGATGCGGGCGGCTATTTCTATTGTGACGGTGCCAACTTCAACGCCATCATGGGCCGCGTGCGCCCGGGCGATCTGGGCATCGATTGCATGCACCTCAATCTGCACAAGACCTTTTCCACCCCCCACGGCGGCGGTGGTCCCGGGGCTGGTCCGGTGGTGCTATCCGAGGCCCTGGCCCCGTATGCCCCGGTGCCTTACGTGGTGCACGACGCCAACGGCTTTAAGATGGTCGAACACGAGGCGGATTCTGAGGCCAAACCATTTGGCCGCCTGAAAGGCTATCACGGTCAGATGGGGGTCTTTATCCGCGCCTTGGCGTTCATGATGAGCCACGGCTCAGACGGTTTGCGCCAGGCCTCAACCGATGCGGTGCTCAACGCCAACTATCTGCGCGCCAAGCTGCAAGACGTGATGAGCGTTTCGTTCGACAGCATGTGCATGCATGAAGTTTTGTTCGATGACAGCTTCTTGAAAGACACCGGCGTCACCACCCTGGACTTTGCCAAGGCGATGATTGACGAAGGCTTTCACCCTATGACCATGTATTTTCCGCTGGTGGTGCATGGCGCATTGTTGATGGAGCCGACCGAAAGTGAGTCCAAGGAAACCCTGGATCTCTACATCAAGACCCTGCGCGGCTTGAACCAACGTGCCCAATCGGGCGATGCCGAGTTCTTCAAGAACGCCCCGGTACACACCCCGCGCAGGCGTTTGGACGAAACCGCTGCGGCGCGAAAACCAATGCTGCGCTGGAGTGAGCCTGTGGACTTAGCCAAAGCGGCTCAATAAAAAAATGGGGGCTCTTCATTGAGCCCCCTATTTTTTTAATCATCATCTTCATCAGTGATGGGGCGTTTGTGCGCGATGCCCTTGTGGCAATCGATGCAGGTCTCCCCCTTCTTCAGGCCTTCTTGCATTTTTTCACGTGAGCGCCGACGCTGTTTTTCCCAGTGCATGGCTTCAAAACTATGACAGTTGCGACATTCTCGTGAATTATTGGCCTTCATTTGCGCCCACACCCGTTCGGCCAAGATCAAGCGTTTGGCCTCAAATTTTTCAGGGGTGTCAATGGTTCCGACAAGCTTGTGATAGAGCTCGCGGCTGGCTTGAATTTTACGCCACAGCTTCGCCCCCCAAGGCTTGGGTACATGGCAATCTGAACAGATGGCACGCACTCCTGAGGGGTTGGAATAGTGCACCGTGGTTTTGTATTCCTGGTACACGTTGTCTTGCATTTCATGGCAAGAAATACAAAACTCCATGGTGTTGGTGTACTCCATAAAGGTATTGAAACCGCCCCAAAAGACGACCCCACCCAAACCGCCCACAATGAATATGATGCCAACACCATAACGCTTGGACGGGTGCCAAAAGTGCATCCATAAATTTTTAATCATATGTTTACACCCACGCGAAGCCCTGCCCCCCCCATACGGGGGAGACAGGAGAACACTTAAAGTTTAGCCACACTATTTTTGCGGCAACGTGATGGTGTAGGCCAAAACATCCAACGACACCTGCAGCGGAAGTGCGCGAAGAGCAGGCATAGATTCCTTTGGTTGGCCATTTAGAATTTTGTGCAAGGTCTCCCATGGGTTTCCGGAAGCAATTTTGCCCATAGGTTTAGGCAATTCCTTCGGCAATTTTCCATCGGCACCATGGCAGTTGATGCATAAGGTTTTGTAGTATGCTTCACCCTGTACTGGATCACCGTTCACCGACTTGTCGGCGTTAATATATTTGGCCATATCAACCTGGCCCTTGGATACGAAAAGCGCCAAATCGTTAAAGTCCCGATCAGCCATTTGACCGGAGAATCCGTGTGTGGCGTCCTTCATGATGCCGACAATTTTAGCCGTGTCAGCATTGATAAAATTGCGCAAACCCGTGATGCCAGTTTCATAGGAACCAGAAGCGTAGGCTCCATCCTTGCCGCGCAAATCCCAGCCATGACAGGCTTTGCAGCGTTGTGTCGCATCGCCTTTTTTCTTGGTGTTGGATGATGGCCAAGCCTTATGGGTTGTTGCAGGTTTCGGCGCATCAATCACCTTGTACCACTTGTCATAAAGCTTAGCACCGCGGATGACGGACGATACGTCCTGCGCGCTTGCACCGGATAGCGGCACAAGAACAAATACAGAAACGACACAAGACAGCAGGGTCTTCTTTAAATTGTTCTTAAGCATGATGATGTCCCCAATTTAAAATATGACTAATATAACAATAACTTACGTAGAAAACATTCAAACGGCTCCATTACCGTTATCCAACGATTTGGCTTATCGGACGTTACAAAATTGAACGCATAGCCCTCTTACAGGTGGGCTGAACCCCATTGGCACTTGAATGAAAATCCCCTCGTCAAGAAACTACATTAATTATAATGTTAATTTGCACCTTAGACAACTAATGTATGAAATTTACACGTCAAAATCCCCCGAGAATCAACCTCAGGACATGGCACAATATTTATAGAATAATATCTGAGCTTACAAAAAACCTTCGCCGTCTTCGTCCGGCGGTGGCAAAAAACTGTCTTCATCGGCATTGAACAGATCATCAACATAAGAAAACTCTTTGCGCAAGCCGCTGCGGGCCAGCAGCTTTTTTTGCACCGGTTCTGGGAAATCGGTGAACATGATGGCGCCGCGCTCGATCAGGACGTTGATCAGATCCTCGATCACGCGGATCAAGCCCAGATCTGATTCCATCAATTCGCGCTGGGCGCGCTGCTCGGGGCTATCTTGCGACAGAAATTTACCAAGGCCCGGGTCGTTGGAACCGACCAGTTCACTGCCTTCGACTTCTTCGCTCAACACCGCGATGATATGCCCTTGCGCATTACGCATCACGTATGGCATCTGCATACATCCTTATTCTTATGGTTTGTGTGACTTATCAACAGTGTAGCGAGATGAATTGCAGATCGCAATCATTGAGGCACAGGGCCTTATTGGCCCAGAGAGAGCGTGCCATAAAGACCGTTCTCCCCCACCTTGGTATGGAATTCGATTTTATTTTTATCATACTCACCGCCGACGAGATTGCGCCCCAGCGCCGTTTTACGGGGCGGATTGACGCGAACCGCAACCGGATCAAAGCCAAACAGCACCTGATCAAAGCTCATGGCATCCCAAGCCGGGGACGGCCAAGCCAGTGCGGTGAAGCTATAGCGCCCTTGGCGACACGCCGCGATGGTCCAAAAAAAGCCTTTGGACGATAGTTCGGTGCCGATCGCAGGTGGGCCGAAAACACCGTCGTTCAACAGCGCCGCCTCTATTTTTTCAACGGCGTTGACGCTTAATGTAGTCGAAGCGGTTTTACCACGCCACGGGCTGAGCACGTCAGCAAGCGAATGAATGGAGATGTGCTTCAGATTGACCGGCTCAATCACCCGCACATCCAAACCACCATTGGCGTCCAGATCATAAGTCCGCACCTGTTCACCATAGACGGCGTTGTAGACCAAGCGGTAGCGTGCGGCCGCACCGGGCGCGCAAGCGGCACGGATATCGCCACCCTCCATGTAGGAGAACCAGCTGAATTTACGGCCAATCGCATTGTCGCTTGAACCTTGCGAGGCGCACCCCGCCAACAGGCCCGTGAGCGCCAACAAGAGGATGGTTTTAGTCGGCTTCAATGATTTCAAAGTCATGGGTAATCTCCGCCGTTTTGCCCAGCATAATCGATGCCGAGCAATATTTTTCCGCAGACAATTTGATCGCACGCTCAATCCGTTTGGCCTCGAGTCCGCGACCGGTCACCTTAAAGTGCACATGCATGCTGACAAACACCTTGGGTTCGGTCTCGGCACGTTCGACACTGATTTCAGCCACACAAGCGGTCACGTCTTGGCGTGATTTTTCCAAAATATTCATGACATCAATGGAGGTGCAGCCGCCCATACCCAACATCAACAATTCCATCGGTCGCACGCCTTGGTCCTGGCCACCAAAAGCGGCTGAACTGTCCATAATCACGGCATGACCGCTGTCGGGGATGCCTTCGAACGCACGTCCGCCAAGCCACTTCACTTCTGCCTTCATCGTATATCCTTAAAAAAAATCGGGGCCGGATTGCACCATAGCAAATCCGGCCCCGATTGGGATTGACTATTGTCTATGCTGGTTAAATTTTACGGCAGATCAAAAACCACCACCTCGGCATCTTGCAACGCCTTCACGTTAAGCTGCGTTTCGCCGATGATTTCAGCCGAACCACGTTCAGGTATTTTCACGCCGTTGACCTCTATCGAGCCGCGAGCCGGAACCAGATAGGCTTGGCGACCGGGTTCAATCTTGATGATCTCTTCTTCTCCAGCCTCCATGATCGCCGCCATGAAAGCCGCATCTTGGTTGATGTACAGGGTACCGGGATGGTGCTTTGCGTCGCGTCCCGAGACCAGCGTGACAAAGCCGTTGCTGGTGTGATCACGATCAAAGTTTTTGGTGTCCCAACGCGGTTTGTGACCTGCCTTGTTGGGTTGCACCCAAATTTGGAACAAGTCCAACTCTTCGTCTTCCAAATTGAACTCGGCGTGACGAATGCCGGTACCGGCGCTCATCACCTGAACTTGACCGGCTGCGGTGCGGCCCTTGTTGCCCAAATTGTCTTCGTGGCTGACCGCACCGCGACGCACATATGTGATAATTTCCATATCCTTGTGCGCATGCAACGGAAACCCGGTGCCGGCTTTGATGTGATCGTCGTTCCAAACCCGAAGCGGGCCAAAACCCATGCGATTGGGATCGTGATAATCGGCAAAGCTGAAGTGATGGCAGGCATTAAGCCAACCATGGTCTTGGTGACCGAACTGTTTAAATGTGGTGACGTTGATCATGGTTTTTTTTCTCCTGCCATCACGATCAGATTGACGGCGTTAGGGTGAAGCCCTAATGCGCCGCGCCAAGGCCAGGGTGGTGATCGTCAGTGTGATGTATCATCGAGAGCAGCGCATAGGCACCGTCCCCCATCAAGGCAACAACACCCGACAAAATCATCAAGAACAGCGGATATTCCCACCCGCCACCCTGGACACTGAATAAGAAGCCATTGCCAAAATGGAACTGCATCGCGCCCAACAAGATCGGCACCAAGGCGATCGCCACCCAGCGTGTATACACCCCCGCAATCAGCAGCAGCCCGCCACCGATTTCGGCAAATGTAACCACGTAGGCGAAAAAGCCCGGATAACCGATGCTTTCAAAAAAGCCCACCGTTCCGGCTAAAGTGAAGACGAACAACTTGATCAGACCATGCGACAAATACATGCCGCCCAACGCTACGCGCAGAACCAACGCCGCGTATTCATTGTGGTCGTATGTTGTGTGTTCCATGGGAGGTCTCCTTGTTGTTACGAAGGGCCTATTATATGGGGTCTGGCGGCCAATTTTGCTGCAAGAGCGGCCATCTGGCCCCTTCAAAGTTGGGCAATAGCATGTTCAATTTTAGGCGGTTGTAGAGAACCGCCGCCACCTTAAATCACCCATATAAAACACCTACTTAGCCCGATATCAGCATCAACGCTGGAGAGCTCAAGACGCCCACAGGGGCCGCTGTAATCACCATTGTGTGATACACAAATGTGGTCGCGGGCCCGACTGTAAACGGCCAAAATTTCACTCATTTTTTGGTTTCCCATTTTTGAAGGCTGGGTGTGTTCTGCAAATGAAGGTACGCTCGACCTCATCAGTGGACAATTGGGAGAATTGGAACAATACTGTTTCAAAATAGGAAACAGTAAACATGGACATCCTTTCCGGTATGAAGGCCTTCGTGGCCACCGTCGATAGCGGTAGCTTTTCCCAGGCGGCCCGCGATTTGAGCGCCTCCAAGGCCACCATCTCCAAGCAGGTGGCGGCGCTCGAAGATCACTTACAGGTCCGCTTGCTGCATCGCACCACCCGCAAACTAAACCTCACCGATGAAGGCCGCGCCTATGTGGATCGCGCCCGGCGGATCCTCGATGATCTGGAAGATGCCGAAGATGCGGTCTCGCCCCTGGGCAAGAACCACGTGGCCGCCTGCGCATCAGTGCGCCGCATACCTTCGGCGCCATGCATCTATCGCAAGCCCTGGCGACTTTTGTCGAACACTACCCATTGGTGCATCTCGACATCGAATTTTCCGACCGTTTGGTCAATCTTGTGGACGAAGGATATGACGTTGTCATCCGCATCTCTCAGCTCAAGGATTCGTCATTAATTGCGCGCCGCATCGCCCCCGTAAGCATGACCCTGTGCGCCGCGCCCAGCTACTGGGAAAAATACGGCAAGCCCCAGCATCCGAGCGAATTAAGCCAGCACAAATGCATCATTTACTCCTACCTTTCCACTCCTGGTGAATGGGCGTTCGTCGAAAATGGAAAACCGCTTAACGTGAAGATCAACGGCAACCTCACCACCAATAATGATGTCGTCATCCGCTCCGCCGCGCTGCAGGGCGTGGGCATTGTTTACGGCCCGTCCTTTATCGCCTCACGGGCCCTACGCCAAGGTACATTGGAAACCGCGCTGGAGGCCTTTTACGCCGATTCCCTCAATGTTTACGCGGTCTACCCGTCCAACAGGAATCTCTCGCCCAAAGTGCGTGCTTTTGTCGATTTTTTGGTCGAATGGTTCCGCCACACCCCTGACTGGCATGAAAGCCCTAGCGGGGATCAGGACTAACGATCCACACAAAAAATTGTAATTTTTTCTTTTCATTTTAAGAGAACCATCCCTATATCTGCATTGATGATGGGGTTTTTTTATGAGGGTCTGAAGATGAAGGGGCATCTATAGAGCTATGGGCACACGTGCACCGGAAGGGTATGACTTCCAGTATGATCATGATCAGGTTGAAGCGGCACTCGACTTGCCGGTCTCGCTTGATGGACGAAACTATTGTGGGGATCTTGACATTCGCATCGATCGCGCCGGGACGTGGTACTACAACGCCACCCCGATCGCGCGCAAAGAAATGGTCTGCCTGTTTGCCTCAATTTTGATACGCGCAGATGATGGCATCTATTGGTTGATATCACCAACCGAAATGGGCCGCATCGAAGTCGATGATGCACCGTTCATCATCACCGAGATGTTCACCCACGGCGAAGGTGAAGACCAAGTGATCAGTTTTTGTACAAATGTCGACAAAACGGTTACCATTTCAGAAGATGCACCGATTATGATGAACACCAGCCCGGTGACC
>JAESUA010000020.1 GCA_016763255.1 Magnetovibrio sp.
AAGCCGAGCATTTCCTGCCAGCGATCGGAATAATAGACGGTGCCGTTTTTGAGATCCCAATCCCATAAGCCATCGTTGGCACCGCGAAAGGCCAAGGCATAGCGCTCTTCACTTTCTTTGAGCTTTTGATGGGTGTTTTTGACGTCAAGTTGAGTATGAATACGGGCCAGGGCGACCGGGAAATCGATTGGTTTGGTGACGTAGTCGTTAGCCCCTTTGTTGATGGCTTCGGCGATGCTTTCGCTGGCGTCGCGGGCACTGACCATGATGATTGGCAAATCCGAAGGGGCCTCGGTCTTGCGTATTTTTTCAAGCACCGCGATGCCGTCCAGGTCGGGCATGTTGATGTCGAGCAGCACCAGATCGTAGGTCGAAACCGCCATTTTTTCCAAGGCATCTAAACCACCGACAGCGGTGTCCATGTCAAACCCACGACGTTCCAAACGGCGCACCAGCAGCTCGCGGTTCATCTCATTGTCGTCAACGACAAGAATGCGGGGCTGCACGTCTTCTGGGGTGATATCTGTCATGGTCTCGCAACTGCAGTTTCAATCTAGGATGAATGTAGGGTTGCGCGGTAAAGCCAGTCTTCGATCATGTGCACTAGGGCCGGAAAATCTACCGGTTTGGTCGCATAGTCATTGAAGCCTATTTCGCCGGCTTTGTCGCGGTCCGTCGTCATGGCATGGGCGGTGAGCGCGATCACGGGTATGTGTTGGGTGTCCGGATTGTTCTTTAAGATGCGTAGCGCTTCCCAGCCATCGAGCACCGGCATGTTGATGTCCATCAAGACCAAATCCGGGCGTGAGCTCAGGGTCTTATCCACACCATCGCGGCCATCGATGGCCAATGCCACCTGATAGCCCATTCTTTCAAGGCGTCTCGACAGCATGTCGCGGTTGAGTTCGTTGTCTTCCACGAGAAGGATAGTGCTCATGGCGTGGTTCCGGTCTGATCGAGGTGGTGGGCAGTTTCGAATTCTAAGGTGGCGGGTAGGCGTACGGTGAAGGTGGTGCCTTCGTTCGGTGTGCTTTTTGCCGAAATTTCGCCACCCATGAGGCGGGCAAATTCGCGGTTAACGGTCAAACCTAAGCCGGTGCCGCCGTATTTTCGGGTGGTCGAGGAATCGGCCTGGGTGAAGGCTTCGAACACCACGCCCAATTGTGTTTGATCCATGCCGATGCCAGTATCTGAAACACTAAACACCATGCTGTCGCCTTCAATGTCGGGCTCACGATGTACCCGCAAGGTGATGGTGCCGTTGTCGGTGAATTTGGCGGCATTGGACAAAAAATTGAACAAAATTTGGCGCAACCTTGTGATGTCGGTTTCCATCAAGCCAATGTCGGGGGTGCACATGACCGACAAAACATTATTGTTGGCGGCGATCAGCGGCTGAACCGTGCCGGTGACGGTGTCGATGACATCTTGAACATTGAATTTTTCGATTTGCATATCGATATGTCCGGCTTCGATTTTCGACAGATCGAGAATTTCATTGATGATGCCAAGCAGGTGTTTGCCGGCGGTGTTGATTTTGTCCAAATCAGGAATGATTTCACCATAGCCAGAATCGACGGCGTCTTCTTGCAACATTTCTGAATAGCCGATGATGGCGTTGAGCGGTGTGCGCAGTTCATGGCTCATGTTGGCAAGAAACATGGATTTGGCTTTGTTGGCGCTTTCCGCTTCTTCACGGGCGCGTCGCAATTGACCTTCGGCACGGCGGCGTTCTTGAATTTCTTCCGATAATTCGCGGGTGCGTTCTTCGACCCGTTGTTCCAACTCATTATGCGCGGTGCGCAATTCTTCTTGGGTACGGCGGCGAATGATCGCGCCCATTTTGAACACGCGAAGGGCACGCAACATGTCACCGATTTCATCGCGCCGCGGCTTATCGGGAATTTCGACCTTGAGATCGCCGTCCGCTAACCGGGTCATAAAGCCTGTGACGTTGCGGATGGGGATGGAAATAGAGCGGCCCAAAAAGATCAAGGCCAGCATAAATGTCAGGATAAATAGCCCTGCCCAAGTGCCAACCAGGATGTTGAGGTTGTGTGTTTGGCGCTTGATGGCGCGATTGACTTCGGCGGTCATCAACTCAAGTTTGGTGTGTGAAGCACTGACCGTATTGGCAATTTTAGCCCGTAGACCGCTGTCAAAACCCAAGCCGATTTCACTGGCTGCGTCGGCCATCTCCAAAAATGTTCGGCGATATATTTTTAAGGCTGCGATCAAGCGGTTGCGTAGCGCGACATCTTCAACCTGCTGATTAATGTCAAAAATAAAATTGGCGAGTGTGCCCTCAAACAGGGCCACATCTTTTCTGTGTTTGTGGATCTGCAGGTTTTGACTGTGGAACTGCAAGATCACCAGTTGGCGGAGAAAAGCGATGCGCTCATTGTCCTTATTGGGCACGTTCGACAATTCGGATTCAATTGAGAAGACGATCCGTGAGAGTTCTCGCCGTAAACCTTCGCTTTGATCCTGGCCGATCTTGGCTTGCAGTTCAGCCATCACTTCGAATAAATATTGGTATTCGCTGGTGAGGACCACCAGCTCTTCTAGGGTTCCGATTGGCAAATCGAGGACCCAAAAACGTTCCTTGAGATTTTCTGTATTCTCCACGAACCTTTCGAAGGTGGTGGTGAAGTCTTCACGGTGTGTCGGTGCAAACAGATTCACATAGTTGTTTTGGCTGCGTTGCAGATCCAGCAGGTTCATATCCATGGACATAATGGCGCTGCGGGTTTCGTTGATTTGACGCAAGGATGAATCACGATACCAACTGAGATAGAGAAGCGATGCTATCGAAATCACCACCAAAACCGACAGCAAAGTCAATTTTGTGCGGATCGGTAAGGTGCGCACACGCCGGGTCACTCGAAACAGGGTGTTACTCATGTTGCGGGCCACACTTTAATGGGGGGCCGTAATACGAAAAACGTCAAACATTTGCCCATGGGACTAGCCCATCGTGTGCATCCTGGATTAATCCAGGAGCATGGCTGGCTCATCGTCGTAAACACGTGGGATGCCCCCCCTTGCGGTCCATACGAACCAAACGGTCCCTACGAACCAAACGGTCCTTACGAACCAAACGGTCCTTACGAACCAAAACTCACGGTGTAATTGCACCGCCATATCGCATTGCTTTCCCCAAAGCGACGTTAGGATACTCGAACGGTTTGGATCTGAAAAGCGTTGGTCTTATTGAGATTCATCACACCAATTGGCCATGGAGGTTGGCAATGGTTTGCGTACGTGCGTTGTCATCATAATCGACTGCGGGGGCAACACCCCACACCGGTGCAGGCCATGCCGGGTCGTTTTTAGAGCGCGCAACAACATGGATGTGCAGTTGTTCAACCATGTTGCCAAGTGCCGCAACGTTCATTTTATAAGGGCTGTAAATGTGTTTCATCGCTTTACTGACGCGGTCCACCTCGGCGATCACTTGGATGCGATCGGCCTCGTTCAAATCATCGAGATCACGTAGGCCTTCCTTGGCAGGCACCAAAACCAGCCAGGGATAGGTTTTGTCGCGCATCAAAAGCACCCGGCAAATTTCTAAGCGGATGATTTGCACAGTGTCTTTTTTCAAGGTGGGGTGGAGCGTAAACATGATATGGCCTCTTTGCGTAAGATGTCGGAGCGCGCAGTATGACCCCGAGTAAGATGTGAGGACAATGCCTGATGGACGAACCCCGCCTAAAATCTGAAATCTGGGTCAAAGCCCAATTGCGCCTGTGTGATCAGGCGTTTCTACCGATTGTGGTGGTGCGTCGCGGAGATCGTGATGCGGGCCTCGTTTTGATCAAACACAATCGCTTGGGGCGGGGCTGTGAATTGCTGGTGCGGCGCTTCACAGGAGAAGGTTTGCGGGTCTGGATGGTGGTGGCGGGCGGCGTTGAGCGTTCGTCGGAGCAAGCTTGCGATGCTTATATAGCGCGTGAGCTTGATATCGATTCAGATTTGTGGGTGATCGAAATTGAAGATGTTGATGGCCTCTATAAGCCCGATGGTCAAGATCCCGTGCGTGATTAGTCTGTTGCGAACAACTGCCCAATATCTTTGAAGCTTTTGAATTCCAAGGCATTGCCGCTGGGATCTTGGATGAACATGGTGGCTTGTTCGCCGGGCAAACCTTCGAACCGAATGTAAGGCTCAAACAAAAAGTTTTGACCGGCGCTTTGCAAACGATCTTTCAGGGCGTGCCAATCATCCCATTCCAGAACCACACCAAATGCGGTGTCGGTACGGTTTTTCCGTCAACCTGCCCGGTGATCGCGCCGTGCTGATCGCGCGGCGAGAGGTGGGCAACCACTTGATGCCCCCAAAAGTTAAAATCAATCCAGGTCTCGGATGAGCGCCCCTCGATACAGCCCAGCACACCGCCATAAAACCTGCGCGCGCAATCTAGGTTGTGCACCGGGAAGGCCAAATGGAACGGGCGTAAATGGGCGGTGGTCATATAACGATCCTTTCATGGGCACTTACGAGAATAAGATAGCCACACTGGTGTGATTATAAAATAGGCTATTGCGTCGATATATATCATTCTGATATATGGGGGCTGGATATAGAAGCCTAAAGCGTGTGACCACCCCATATCGGCGCTAGGCTCTTTTGCTTTTGGAGCGTGTAGATGGACGTAAAAACCTTGTGCCTGGGTGTGTTGAGCCTGGGTGATGCCAGCGGGTATGAAATCCGCAAGATGTTTGAAGAAGGGCCGTTTGCGCACTTTCACCAAGCGAGCTATGGCTCCATCTATCCGGCATTGTCCAAGCTTTTGGATGCCGGACACGTGACTTGTACCGTTAAAGCCCAAGACGGCCGACCGGACAAAAAAGTCTACGCCATGACGGATGCGGGCTTAAATCAATTTCGCACCGCGCTTTTTAAAATTCCAGGCGCCGACAAATTTAGATCCGAAACCTTGTTCATGTTGTTCTTTGCCGATCAACTCGATGATGGGCATTTGGCCGAAATATATGATGCCTACACCGCACAATATCGATTTTTCGTCGAAAAAATTCGTGCATTGGACAATACCGGGCTGTCACGGGGCCGCAAATTTGTGCGCGGTTTCGGTTTGGCCACCTATGAAGGGGCACTGCGCTACATGGAAGACAATCGAGATCATTTCCTGGCCTCGGCCAAGGGCGAAGGGTGGCGCGATATGGAAGCTTTGCTTGAATGCATGGAAGCTGAAACCCAAGACATCAACAAGGCTTTGGCCGGAGGTGACAAATGAGTCCCAAAGGCGAATTCAACTCTTCGAGTGAAACCGCTCAAGTCACACAAAAAATCAAAGGTGCAGGTATGCGTTTGCAATCGTCTCATAAAACCGCCATCGGTATTTTAGCCCTCGCCGTCGTCTGGATGCTCAGTGGTGTGTATAAAAGTGATGAGGCCGCCACCGCGTCCAACGATGACGGGGCTGCGCAAGCTATAGAAGCCGAAACGCCGCCCATGCGTGTGCGTGTGGCGTTGATCACCAGCGAAGAACATGTGCGCAAAATTGCCGTCTTGGGCCGTATTGAAGCCGATAAATCGGTCAACGTGCGAGCCGAAATTCCCGGCCGCGTGTCCGAAATTATTGCCATCAAGGGCGCACAAGTCGCCGTCGGTGATGTTTTGGTGAAGCTTGATCCCGAAAACATGCCGGCCCTGCTGGCCGAGGCGCGAGCCCGCATGAAACAGCGTGAAATCGCTTATGATGCGGCCAACAAACTCAGCAAAGGTGGCTACAGTTCACGTTTGAATGTGGCCCAGGCCAAGGCTGACATGGAAGCTGCGCGGGCGCAGGTTTCAGGCATGAGGCGCAATCTCAACAATACCACCATCATCGCCCCGATAGCGGGCATCGTTGATGACTTGCCGATGGAACGCGGTGATTTTATCGATAAAAAAGGTGCCATCGTGGCCCGGGTCATCGATTTGACCACCATGATTGCTGTTGGTGAAGTGACCGAACGCAACATCAGTTCGATCAGTTTGGGCGCTGTGGCACAAGTGCGTTTGCCCGATGATCGTGAGTTGAACGGCACCGTCAGCTACATCGCCAAATCGACCAACGCCATGACCCGAACGTTTCGTGTTGAAGTCACGATGGCGGTGCCCGATCAATCGGTGCCTGAAGGTGTGACGGCACAGATACGTTTGCCCATGGCGCAAGTTGTCGCCCACAAGATCTCGCCGGCTCTTTTGACCTTGAATGACAATGGTGTGTTGGGTGTGAAGACTGTCACCTTGGACGATGTGGTCGAATTTCATGAGGTCAAAATGATCGCCGATACCGAAGATGGTATTTGGCTGACCGGGCTGCCCCATGAAGTTCAAGTCATCACCGTGGGCCAAGAATTCGTCAGTGCGGGCCAAACGGTGGTGCCGGTGCAAGAAGCCTTGAAAACTGTAGACGCTAATGGGGCGCTTCAAGCTGAGGCCAATGAGACACGTCTTGCTGGGGAAGGAAACTAGCCATGCGTGGAATTATTGACTTAGCGTTTCATCACGCCCGAACCACCATTTCGACCTTATTGCTGTTGTTGATTGCGGGCTCCGTGGCGTATGTGGACATTCCCAAAGAAGCCGAACCCGACATCAACATTCCCTTGATCATCGTGCGCGTATCACATGATGGCATTTCACCGGAAGACAGCGAAAACTTGATTTTGCGTCCGCTGGAGCAAGAGTTGCGCTCGGTCGAAGGCCTCAAGGAAATGCGCGCCAAAGGTTATGAGGGTGGTGGTAACATCGTGCTCGAATTTGATGCCGGCTTTGATGTCAATCAGGCCTTAAGCGATGTGCGCGAAGGTGTCGATGACGCCAAACCCAATTTGCCAGATGACAGCGAAGAACCGGTGATCGAAGAGATCAATTTTTCCGAGTTTCCCATCGTCGTGGTGACTTTGGCGGGTGATGTTCCCGAACGTGCGCTGGTCGAATTGGGCCGCAATTTGAAAGATGAAATCGAA
>JAESUA010000225.1 GCA_016763255.1 Magnetovibrio sp.
AAAAGCCCCACTCCCAGTGCGGAAAGGAGTAGCGGCGCAGCTAACTGAACAATGACGAACATTGTTTCCCGGCCGATATCCATGACAGATTCAGGCGACATAATTTAGCTCCCCATAGCGCGTGTCTAAAAGCCCATATAAAAAGGTCATATATAAAACCCCGCGACCAGTGTGCTCACGATCAGCGACCAGCCATCTATCAGTACAAACAGCATAATTTTGAAAGGTAGAGAAATAAGAATCGGCGATAGCATCATCATGCCCATGGACATGAGAACGCTGGCCACTACCAGATCGATGATCAAAAAAGGTATAAAGATAAGAAAGCCAATTTGGAAAGCGGTTTTTAACTCGCTGACCACAAAGGCCGGTAACAGCACTTTAAGAGGTACCTGTTCCACCGAGCTAATGTTTGTGTCACCAGACATTTCCACGAACATGGCTAAGTCCGCTTCTCTTACCTGGTTAAGCATAAACTCACGAAACGGTATTAGGGCCTGGTTTGCTGCATCGTTAAAACCGAGTTGTTCGCTTATATAGGGTTCAACACCGTTGGCGTAGGCCGTTTCAAACACGGGAGTCATGATGAACAGGGTGGTAAACAGTGCCAGACCGAGCAATATTTGATTCGAAGGTGTCTGCGCAGTGCCAAGTGCCTGGCGCAATATGGCAAAAACGACTAACACACGAGTAAAAGAGGTCATGGTGATCAGCGCTGCTGGCAATAGCGTCAGGGCGGTCATCAACAGTAAGATTTGAATAGTCAGGCTATAGGATTCGGTACCATTATCATTGGCCGTGACGGTGAGTAAGGGGATACCTTGTTGGGCAAATGCCGGTAGCGCCACAAAAAGTAGTGGTGACAGAATTAACAGACGACGGAGCATCATCGAGGTCCAGCCCCGCGGGTATCGGACGCCAAAGATAATAAGTCTGACGCTTCAGAATGTGTCGGTGAATTGCCCGACGCACTGCTATTGAGAACATGAAGTTTGGCGATGTTACCAGGCGCTACGCCGAGTAATAATTCGACTTCGCCACTGCGGACAATCACCAGCCGCTCCCGTTGACCAACAGACAAAGTGGCTACGATTTCGAGGATGTTTTGACCTTTGTTCGGCAAGCGATTTAACTTTTTTAATAACCAGGCCAACGCCAGGATACTCAGCAAAACTACCACCAAACCGCCGATCAGCTGAATAAAATAACCCTGTCCTTCCGGACTCGAGACACTTGCGTCGTTGGCCACATCTGCCAAAACGGGCGAAATTCCATATATCGTCAGCAGTAGGACTGCCGCCAGGGAAGCAGTTGGAGGAATAAATGCCTTCGCGAAACGCTTTTTCATCGCAGCTTTTTGACCCGCTCGGAAGGACTGATCACATCGGTCAGCCGGATACCGAACTGATCATCAATCATGACCACCTCGCCATGGGCAATGAGTGTTTTGTTGACCAGGACATCCAGGGGTTCACCGACGTGGCGATCCAGTTCAATGACAGAACCCTGGTTGTATTGAAGTAATTGCCGAATAGGAATCTGAGATCTGCCGATCTCCACCGAGATAGTGACCGGCACGTCGAGAATAACATCGAGGTTTATCTCAGTACCCTGAATTCCCGCTGCCGGAGAACTGTTTCCATTAGCAGGGCCGTCCAGGTCTTTCAGATTCGCGGCTTGATATTCGGGTTCGGGAATTGTTTCGGGAGCTGGTTCGGTTGTGGCCTTCCCGGTCCCATCGTTTTCGGCCGGAGGCGCAGTGACTTCCTCTTCTTGTTCAGGGTTATTTTCGTCAGTACTCATTTTCGCACCTTTGCAATATAGTGGGATTTCACTGTCTGCTTACCTTGCCGGTAACCTTGATAGCGTTTTTGCCGTTAGAGGCGCCAAATTCCCCAAAAAATACCGGGACCCCTTCAGCGTAAAGGGTCACTTTGTCCTGCGCGTCGAGGGGAATAACATCTCCAGGACTTAGATCGAGCATTTCTTTAACCGATAATTCAGCCCGACCCAGGATGCTGGCGACTTGCATAGTCGTTGATTTTATTTCCTCAATAATTACCGGGGCCCAATTGGCATTTATCTCTGGGGTTTCCGGTTTATAGACTGACATCAAGCGATCTTGCAGCGGTTCGATCATGGTGTGGGGGATGGCGAGCTGAAATTTGCCGCCACCATTATCGAAGTTGATGTTGAAGGTATTCAGCATCAGCGGTTCGGATGGATTTAACAGGTGAGAGAAGTCTGGGTTTGTCTCGGTTTGTACCAGCTCGGGCTCGAGGGGTAACAGGGACTGCCACGCGGCTTTTAAATCGGTAAAGGCACTTTGCAAAAGCATATTGCCCATGCGTTTTTCCGATGGCGTGAAATCGCGTTTGCCTTCAGGGGCTTCGTTATAACTTATTCCGCCGCCATAAAAACGATCTACCAGTGCACCAATCAGGTCAGCGTCAAATACTGCCAGAGCAAGGCCGGACATGGGTTTGAGATGGATGAAGTTGATAAAGGTAGGCAGCTCCATACTATTTAGATAATCAATGAAGCTAATAATATGAGTGCCAGCAAACTCCACCGTACTGGCGCAGCGCATGGTATTGGAGATACTCTCGCAATAATCCAGTGCGAAGCGCTCATGTGCGACATTCAGCATAGGAATGCCGGTATTTAATAATTGGTTTTGATTGGAAAAATCAACCAGCTGAACTTCGCCTTGGTTTAGGTTAGTGCCTTTTTCCGTCGGCACGGAGCTATCCTCAACACCGGATAAAAGAGCGTCTATTTCGCCTTGTGTTAATACTTCTTTAGTTTCCATAGTTCGCTACTATAAGTTCACTACACAAGTTCACTGCATGACGAAACCGGTAAAATAAACGGTCTCCACTGAATGCCCTGATTCGCTTATGCCAACAATTTTCCGAATTTCAATGAGTATATTTTCCCGTAATTTTTCCCTTTGTGCAGGTCCACTCAATTGAGCGTAGGTTTTGTTGCTGAGTATCATTAACAGGCGGTCGCGGATAGCTGGCATGTGGACCTCTACCTGGTTAATGATGAAATCATCGCGAGCCATAATGGCAATCGAGGTTTGCAGGTAGCGCAAGGTATCTTTGTAAACAAAATTGACGACGAAGGTGGGTTCTAAACCCGTATAGATGGCTTGTGCTTCCTCAACCTGGACTTCGGCGAACTCTTCGTCGTCAGCTGGGTCAATCTCGGGCTCAGCAGTGAAAAATAAGTACGCGCCTCCACTAGCGGCCATAATTACCAGGAGGAGAAATATTTTTATTACCCGTTTAAGTAGACCGCCCCCAGAAGGTTCTTCTGTGTTTTCGATCTCGCCTTCGCCTTCGTCGTCATCGGCCATAAGTATTCCCTAATTGCATCAATAACTGTTGCTGGGTTAGTGGGTTAGATGTTACGAGCTAGTACTAAGCAATCGTTATGCCACTATAAATACGTCATAAAAATCATAGGGGTAAGAATGCTTAGCCAAATTATTGACGCCCCCGGTGGCTGAGCAGCGACAGTTTTATGGCATGGGTATCGTCCATGCCCCGGCCATCTTTGAGATTGAAATGACGCCGTGATGTTAATGCTACGTCCCCCCCCAAAAACAATAGTCCTCTGCAAAAACAATTACCCTGTGAAAAAGGAATGCACCAGATAGCAAGAAATGATCAAGCTTGAGGCAAAGCAGATAAGGGCAACCAGGCAGAAGGGGATGTCGCAGCACAATTTAATTGTGCGTGATCGGCTTAAACGGAAACCAAAGAAGAATAACTAGCTGGTTGTGACGGCTGACAGTTTATTCGCTGGTACAAGGTATCGTCATCACCCAGCAATAAAGATAGTATGCGTGGGTGAAATGGGGGCCGAGTTTTTAGCACCGCGCCCCTGATAAGCAGGCCAGCCTGGATTCTTGCCGGATTTAAACCACCCGCTTATCCCTTAACTCCGTAATATCTTGCTCCGAATAACCCAGTTCCGTCAGTATCTCATCGGTATGCTCACCCAGAGTAGGAGGGCGATGTCTTATGGTGCCGGGCGTCTCTGAAAGTACCACAGGCGTTCCTGCGACCGGAGCGGGCTTGGGTAGACCAGGATATTCAATGGGATTCAGCACACCCATCGCCTGAACATGGGGGTCATCGTAAGCTTGTTGTGAAGTTAACACCGGGCCGCCGGGTACCCGCGCTGCTTCGAGTTCAGCCAGCGCTTCTTCAGTAGTGCGCTCGGCGCACCAGGCCGCCGCACGTTCGCTGATTATTTCAGCATTTTCGCCGCGCACGGCGTCAGTGGCAAAGCGCGGGTCGTCTATCCATTCTTCAGCGCCGACCAGCTCAGCCCAGCGATTAAACAGCGGTTGGCCAATGACCTGCACAATAATTGCGCCATCGCTGGTATTAAATATATTGCTGGGTCCGGCATTTTGCCCCTGGTTGCCGGTGCCCGTGCGGTTGATATCAAGTAAGACCTGTTCGATCATCAGTGAATTCGAGTAAGTTAATGCAGTTCGCAGTAAAGCGCCTTCTACTACCTGACCTTTACCGGTTTGCTGCCGAGCCATGATCGCGGCAAAGGTGCCCAATGCAGCAGAGGTCGCCGTACCGAAATCCACATAAGGTGCGAAGGATTTGATTGGTTGGCCCGGAAAGCCACCCATGTACACCGCGCCGGACATGCACTGACCAATGCCGTCGAAGCCCAGGCGATCACTATAAGGCCCGACCGAGCCGAAGGCAGACACCTTGGTAAAGATAATGTCCTCCTTAACGGCTTTTAATGATTCGTAGTCGATGCCCATTTGCACCAGCGTTGGAGGGGGCAGGTTGGCCAGTACCACATCAGCGGTGGCGACCAACTTTTTAACCACTTCACGCCCTTCCGGCTTGGTCGGGTTCAAAGTCATGCCGCGTTTATTGCAGTTCATCTGTATAAATAATGCACCCTGCCCATCCTCTGTTACTGGAGTCGTGTATCGATCTTCACTACCCGCGAGTTTTTCGATTCGAATAACCTCGGCACCGAACTGCGACAGTAATTGCGCGCAATATGGCCCGGCTATATAGCGCCCGAAATCCAGTACCCGAATACCTTCTAATACACCGCTCATGTTATGCCCCGTCAAATATCAAGTTTAATTATGTTTGGAATTGTAGTTTTTAAAACACTGCAGCGGGTGAGAGTTGCTACCCTGTCGATAAGATAACGAATGATCCTTACACACTTATCAGTTGTTATCCAAACCTCCGATATCTAGGCTGCCTTAAGTGCTTAAGAACAAATGCCTAAAACAGGCACCTAAAACAGTCACCCTAAAAACAAACACTTAAATACCGCACTCACCTGTAAAGCGCTATCAGCCCAACTGGTCAGCTATTGTGGCTGCCATCGCAAAGCGGTACTTTGCCGCTCGCTTTGCAGCCACAGAAAAACACCTTTGTGGATTTTTCAGCCTTATATTTCAGCGGAGTGAACTCTGTCCCTTTATGAGCGCCATCACAAAAAGGCTGTTTTTGACTCTTGCCACAGGCGCACCAAAAGTAGGCTTTGCCCTCTTCGACATCAACGGCATAGGGTGTATCGGAAGCTCTTACGGGATCGCTCATTACTAGTATCTCCAATATTATTGTTCAAAAATCATTCTTAAGAATTTTGTTGTGAGTTTGTAGTGGCCACCCACCAAGTGTAGTAGAAAAAACGGCGGTGACGGGCGAGTATGCCGACATTGCTTGTGATACTAAAAAGCTGCTAGTGCGAAGTGCCTGGTTAATTGTGCTGATTACCTTTTTTGCGGCAGAGTCCTAAGAGTTGCGGCAGAGCCCTAAATCGATTCACTCGAAGAGTTTGGGGCATGTACCTCGGCGATTAAGCTGCTTCACTTGCAAGCCCGGTATCGATGAGCGCCTGCATGCCTTTTTTACCTGCACGCGAAAATCTTGCATGTGTATTCGGCTTCGTCAAAATATCGCCTAACTCAATATTATAAGCATTGGCAGTATCGTGGTAGGGAACCCCCCGCATCGCCGTTAACCAACGAGTGAAATTTGGATAGGGCGTAAAATCAAACAGCTTGGCAAAGTAAAATTGACCGATCTCCGAATAGCACACCAGATCGGCAACAGTTGCATGACTGCCACCACAAAGAAACGATGATTCGTTAAAAAAATAGCTGTTCTCCAAAAACTTAACCATGGTGGTAACGATACGGCCACCAGCTTCATGAGGGTTTTCTTCGGAAAAGGCTCTCAGCATGGTCTGCGTCTGAAACAAACTTAAGGGGTTCGGTTCCCTCGGCGGAAAATTCAGAGGTTTTACCACATGTGGCGCCATCAAATGATAGGTCGCCAAACGTACCAGGTGATGATGCATGTGCAGGAATTGATGTACGCGCGCCTGTTCCTGCAAATCCTCAGGATACATATTTTTCCAGTCGTGCTTCTGACCAAGATACCAGACAATAGCCGCCACCTCCGACAAGTTGAAATCGCCATCGGTAATTGATGGTACCTGACCTCTTGGGTTGGTCCCGTTAGTATGGAGAATCGACTCAGCGGTATTACCTAGAACAAAGGGTAATTCACCTAACAGGCAAGCCCAAAACACTGTTCTCGATGGTTGGCTCGCAGGGTGGCCATAGACGGTTAAACTCATTGGGTGACCTCCAGTTGATAATTTTTACTGTATTGCCCTCCATCTGCCGATACCTGGAAGGAGCAATAAATTCAGGTGCTACATAGAAAGTAGCAGAATTTTCAAATGTTATAGAGGGCTTCCTTTGTATCCATTTTCGAGTATTGGAAGTCTTCGATGTATGAGGTTTAAAAACATTTAATCAGAAACGGGGTTTTCTGATACCTTTACGCCAACTCAGCGACAAAAAGATAATAAAGGAACATTAATGCCATTAGTTTTACCAATTTTGGCGCGTTTAATCATTAGTGTATTACTTTTCGGGCTCACGGTTTCACTGAATGTGAGCGCTGGTGGTGGCTATTTTGCTTTGGGTTACGGCCCGGTAGGGCGGCAAACTTCTGGTGCTGTGACTGCCGTAGCAGAGGATGCCTTCGCCGGAGCCTCCAACCCTGCAAAACTTAGTTATGCAGGGAATCGTCTGGAAGTGGGTTTAGAGCTTTTTAATCCACACCGCAAAATTAAACGGACTGGCGCAACGGGCTCTGGTGAAATTTATAATTTTTCGACAAAAAGTAGTAACTCCCTGTTCTTTATCCCTGAATTTGCCTACTCCCGGCAAATCAATGAAAAACTCGCGATTGGTTTAACTGTTTACGCTAACGGAGGGCTCAATAGCGAATACCATGGCACTACGGAAATTCCCGGCACCAATGGTAATCCGTCGGCATGTGGTGCGAAGCCAGGAAATTTTTTACTTGGCTGCGGTCAGCTCGGCTTCGACCTATCGCAGTTAATCATCGCGCCCACGGTAGCCTGGCAGATCGGCCAGGGACAGAGCATTGGTGTCTCGCCACTAATCGTTATACAGCGCTTTAAGGCCTTTGGATTCCAGGCATTTGCCCCACTGTCACAGTTTTCCAGCAGAGTCTCCAACAACGGCTATGACCACGCTTTTGGAGGCGGTGTCCGGGTTGGCTGGTATGGGGAGTTCAAGCCCTGGTTGAGTCTCGGAGCAGCCTATTCGAGTAAAATTTACATGCAAGATTTTGATAAATATAAAGGCCTGTTTGCCGAGGGCAGTTTTGATATCCCCGCCAACTACAACATAGGTATAGCAATAAGACCCAACAGTGACTGGCGTATTGCGATAGACATTCAACGCATTGAATTTGGCGAGGTGAGGTCACTTCGCAACAGCGTCCTGAACTCCCTCTTAAACTCCGACAAACCGTTAGGTAGCGACTCGGGGAGCGGGTTTGGCTGGCGGCGTAATCAAACAAATTACCGACTCGGTCTCAGCTATCGCGCAACCCCTGAGCTTACCGTACGAGCGGGTTTCGCCTATGGTAAGCGTCCTAACGATAACAGTATCAATGCAGTCAGTTTGAGTGTATTGACACCTAATGCAATCCGTCAGGCCAGCGCAGGTTTCACCTGGAAGACTACTCGAGGCAACGAGTTCCACATGGCAATTTCGCGCTTTTTACTGAGTACTTATCGTGGCCCTTCCGCGTTATTTCCCGGCGCAACTGAATCCCTGTCGCCCTATGTAAATACGCTCAGTGCTGCGTGGAGCCAAAGGTTTTGAAATGACAGGCAAGAAAAATAACGAACTGAGCATTAATGGATTATGAGCCTATCGGTTACGCGGTATTATTTCTCAAGCTTTGAAGAAAGAATGCTTGAATGCAAGACCCCGATGATGGTGGACCCCGATGATGCGGGCTGAAACACCGTGTGGACAGCGTACACGGCAAACTGATCTACAGTCATCGGATGAGTGTCGTTGAACCGGTATTCGCTAACATTAGCACGAACAAAAAGTTGAATCGTTTTAGTTTACGAAGCAAGGATAAAGTACAAAGCCAATGGCGACTGTACTGTCTGGTACATAATATTGAGAAGCTGGCCAATTACGGCAATATAGCAGCCTAATGGATTTAAGAGCGGCCCTATGCACATCATGCTGCTAAGAATTGAACGTGACGATAACCAGAGGGGTTGGTAGAGCGTGTTTTTAAATAAATGGCCATCACATCAGGGGGCCGAGATGAGCTGGATCCATTCGCCGGTTTTTCTAC
>JAESUA010000226.1 GCA_016763255.1 Magnetovibrio sp.
AATCACGGCTTTGAGGCCGAGCTTACCGGCGGCGTAAGCGAGGCTTTGACCGTGGTTGCCGCGGGTCGCGGAAATCACGCCTTTCAAATCAGGCTGAGTAGCTTTGAGCCCCGACAGATAGACCAATCCACCGCGCACCTTAAAAGCGCCGACCGGGGTGTGATTTTCATGTTTGACCCAGACATTGGCGCCTGTGCGGGCGCTCAGCAACGGCCATTGATAAGCCGGTGTCGCGCGCATGTGGCGATAGACGATTTCGCGGGTGGCGTCTAATTCCACGATGGTGGCGTTGAGCATGCCGTCATCCATAATTTTATCCTCCTGTTACCCCATGATGAACCGCGTCCGGTTTGCCGACAAGGGGGGGGGCGTTATAAATGCAGCTTGGCATTAGCCTTTGGTGACCAACGCCACGCCGATCACCGCGATGCCCATCCCCACCATCGCCAGCGGACCCAAGGTTTCATCGAACAAGGCCCAGGCAAACACCGCGGCTACGGGTGGGGTCAAATAAAACAGGCTGGCAACCTTGGCCGCTGCGCCGCGACGGATCAGCAACAACAGTAACGTCATTGCGCCCAGCGACAGCACCACCACCAGCCAACCCAAGGCAAAAATAAATTCAGAGCTCCACACCACTTCGCGCGATTCGAACAGCCACGCCATGATCGCCATGGGCACGCAAGCGACGGCGAAGTGAATGGCCGAACCACTGCGCAAGTCAGTGGTATTGCCATGACGTTTTTGATAGAGCGTGCCCACCGTGATGCTGATCAACGCGATGACGGCATAGCCAACGCCGTAAAGATTATCAATGTCGAGGCTCAGCTTATCGCCCAGCACCAAAACAACACCGACCAAACCAAGGCCAAGCCCCAGCCATTGACGACGTGTTACGTTTTCACCGAGAAACAAACCCGCCCCGACGCCGGTCAACAAAGGCTGCAAGCCGACAATCAGCGCCGCGATGCCTGCGGGCACACCGGCGTAGATGGCGGAAAAAACGCCCCCTAAATAGGCCCCGTGCACCAACAGGCCGACCAGGCTCAAATGGCCCAATTCAGCCCATGACCTTGGCCACGGGGCGCGAAATGCCACCGCGACCAAGCTCAAGATGATGGTCAGAATCACAAAACGCAGAAACAAAAACGTGAACGGTTCCGCATAAGGCAAGCCGAGCTTTGCGCCAATGAACCCCGTGCTCCAAAGCAGCACGAACATCGCCGGCATCGACAGCACCCATAACGACGTCGCGTTTTGCGTGTCTTGTGCTAGTGAATTTTGCGTCAACTTACAATTCCCAGAACGCTTTAGACGTTTCTTGGCGAACCTGACGTTTGGTCAAGCCGATGTCACGCAATAAATGCTCATCCAATTTCGCCAATTGACGACGCGCGCGGGTCCGTTGCGACCATTGTTTGAGCGTATACATAGTGCGTTTCACCTCGGCGATAAGCAGTCGCTTACCGTCATCGAGCCAGCCATGCCACGAAAGGGGCAGGGCCGACGACAATGAGGTACCGGAAATTGTATTGGTACAATTGTATCGATCCATGGGACGTTCCCCGTCAATAATTCAAGACAATCGAACGGTACGCTTGACACAATAGGGCGTCAATGTGATTATTGTCACCATGACAATGTACACACCCGACATTCAAAGCCGTTCTGGCCCCAAATACAGGATCATTGCCGATGCAATTGGTGATGACATTCGCAACAAAACGCTGAGTGCTGGTGTAAAATTACCCACGCACCGCGATTTGGCCTACCGCTTGGGCGTCACGGTGGGCACTGTCACCCGCGCCTATGGCGAATTGCAGCGCCGCGGCGTGGTCGGTGGCCGGGTCGGCAGCGGTACATTTGTGAACGTAACATCGCAAAGTCACGGCGTGATCCCCGCATACAATGACCTGCTGCATGAAATCGTCATCCGTTCCGACAATCACATCCCGGAACACCATCCCAGCGACGGCAATATTGATCTGGCCATGAACCGCCCCACTCCGGGTCCAGAAACCGAAGCCCTGGCCGTGACCTTGGCAGAACTGTCCCAGGCGGATGGGCTCAAACTGCTCACCCAATACAGCCCGCCCCCCGGCATCCCTCACCACCGCGCGGCGATGGCGTCGTTTCTGGAAACCGTGGGTCTGGAATGTGAGGCCAACGACGTGGTGTTGACCAGTGGCGCGCAGCACGCCATGGCCGCTTGTGCGTTGGGGTTGTTGAAAGCCGGCGATACCTTGCTGACGGAAAACCTGACCTATCCCGGCATGACATCTTTGGCCGCGCATTTGGGCGTGCGCGTGCGCCCTGTGGCGATGGATGAAAACGGCATGCTGCCCGACGCCTTGGAAACCGCGGTGCGCGAAACCGGCGCGCGGGTGGTGTATTTGATGCCGGTGCACCAAAACCCCACCACCGCTGTGATGGATATGGATCGCCTCACCGCCATCGCCGAGATTGCCAAGCGTCACGACCTGATCTTAATCGAAGATGACGTTTACGGTTTCCAGCCCCAACACCGCAACCCACCCCTAACCCAACTGGCACCGGATAACGCGGTGTACATCACCGGTTTCGCCAAAAGCATTTCACCGGGGCTGCGCGTGGGTTGCATGAAAATGCCCAAGGCCTTGTTCGCCACACTAACCCGCACGGTGCAGATCACCGGTTGGATGACCGCGCCCTTGATGGGGGAGATTGCGACGCGCTGGATCACATCCGGCGTGGCCCACGACATCATCGCCTGGCACCGCACGGAAATGATCGCGCGCAACCAAATGGCTGCGGATATTTTGCAAGGTTTCGACTTCACCGCAAAGCCCGAGAGCCTGCATATGTGGCTAGAATTGCCCGAAGGCCACCACGCCGACGACACCATTCGCGAACTCAAGCAGCGCAGCGTGATTTTGGCGGGGCCGGAATCATTCATCACCCCCCAGCCCACGGTGCCACGAGCGTTGCGTTTGTGCTTGGGTTCGGCCCCCACCCGCGATCAACTGCGCACAGCCCTATTACATGTACGCACAGTGCTAAGCGCCGAGCCCATACAGGCCCAGGCATTGGCAAATTCGATGGTGATGTGATTAATCGACGTCGAACGGCGCGACCGTATGGCCATGGTTCAAGGGGCCATGACCGGCACCAAAGCCCGGCGCACTGACAATCGCCTGATGCACATAAGCACGGGCACGTTTCACCGCCGCGACCATGTCCATTTTTTGCGCCAATCCACAGGCAATGGCGGAGGCCAAGGTACAACCGGTACCATGGGTATGGCGACCATCAACACGTTGGCTTTCAAACACTTGTGCAGCATGCTCTTCGCGCCACAACACATCGGTGACGGTTTCACCATCCATGTGCCCACCCTTAATCAATACCGCGCCGGCACCAAGCCGCGACAGTTTGTCCCCCACCAAATCAAAATCAGCCACGCCATCAATTTTGATGCCGGTCAGGGCTTCGGCTTCGGGCACATTGGGGGTCAACAGGGTGGCGCGTGGGATCATGCGATCCTTTAAAGCTTCGACCGCATCGGGTTCCAGCAGGGCATGACCGCCCTTGGCCACCATCACAGGGTCCAAGACCAGGGGAATATCTTGTGCCAAAGAATCCAGCACATCGGCCACCGCATGGATCACCGCAGCACGGTGCAGCATACCGATTTTGATGCAATCGGCCCCGATGTCTTCCAGCACCACTTCGATTTGGCGGGTGATGAAGTCTTCGGGCACATTATGAACCGCGTGAACACCAAGGGTGTTTTGCGCCGTCAATGCGGTGATGGCTGTCATGGCGTAACCGCCCAGCGCACTCACCGTTTTAATATCGGCCTGAATGCCCGCACCGCCACCGCTGTCGGATCCGGCAATGATGAGAACCCGGCCCTGCATGATCTTAAGCCGCCGCGGCCTGAGAGATCAGATCAACCAGGTGATCGACCACATCGCTGACCAAGGTTTCGTCTTCGCCTTCGGCCATGACTCTGATCAAGGGCTCGGTCCCGGATTTGCGGATCAACACCCGTCCGGTGCCTTCCAGACGTTTGTCGGCGTCCGAAATTGCTTGGGTGATTTCTGGTTTATCTAGCGGTGATTCGCCTTCAAAACGCACATTTTTGAGCACTTGGGGGAACGGATCGAATAAACGACAGACCTCTGACGCGGATTTAGAGTTGGCGGTCAACACCGCCAGAACCTGCAACCCCGCCATCAAGCCGTCACCGGTTGTGGAATAATCGCCCAATACAATATGGCCCGACTGTTCGCCGCCGATGTTGCAGCCGCTGCGGCGCATTTCTTCGACCACATACCGATCACCAACCGGGGTGCGTTTGAGATCCAAGCCTTCGCTTTGCAGGAATTTTTCAAGCCCAAGGTTCGACATTACGGTGGCCACCACTGCGCCGCCAGTCAACCGACCACTGCGCGCCCAATCTGCGGCAATCAGTCCCATCAACTGATCACCGTCGATCAAATGGCCTTTTTCATCGGAGATCAAAACCCGGTCCGCGTCACCGTCAAGGGCAATGCCAATATCGGCACCGTGGGCGAGCACAGCCGCCTGCATGGCCGCAGTATCCGTCGATCCGCAGCCGTCGTTGATATTGAAGCCATTGGGTTCGACGCCGATTTTGATCACGTCGGCTCCCAGTTCCCAAAGCACTTCGGGGGCAACCTTGTACGCCGCCCCGTTGGCGCAATCGAGCACCACCTTCAAGCCATCCAACGTGCGCCCCTTGGGAAAGGTCTGTTTGACGAATTCGGTATAACGCCCAACCACATCATCCAAGCGTTTGGCACGGCCAAGGTCTTTGGCTGCGGGAAGTTCCGGGGCCATGTTGGTCGCCATGCGCGCTTCGATTTCTTCTTCGACTTGGTCTGACAGCTTAAAACCATCGGGGCCGAAAAATTTGATGCCATTGTCCTGATAAGGGTTGTGCGAAGCTGAAATCATCACACCAAAATCAGCGCGCAACGAACGCGTCAACATCGCCACCGCAGGGGTCGGCACCGGGCCGGCAAGAACCACGTCCATACCGCACGAAACAAACCCCGCCGTCAGGGCATTTTCCAGCATATAACCGGATAGGCGCGTATCTTTACCGATCACCACCCGATGGCGATGATCGCCGCGTTTAAAGTGCAGGGCTGCCGCTTGGCCAACCGTCATGGCGGTCATGGCGGTCATGGGGTGCTGGTTGGCGGTGCCGCGAATGCCGTCGGTGCCAAATAACTTACGTGTCATGGTATCGTCCACTGAGCTCTTGTCAAAAATTTGTAACTCATACTTGTAATGCAGAAGGCCTTAAATCGGGGTAAATTTTCGTTACTCTTTCTTTCAATGCCCACCAATATATCACGTCAATTCGCGTTTTTGATCGCCATCCACACATCCAAGGCCTGCTTGGTTTGGGCCACGTCATGGACGCGCAGAATTTTCACCCCGCGTGCAACCCCCGCCAACGCGGCAGCGATGGAACCCGCCAACCGTTTGTGCGCATCGCCTTCATTGGCAATTTTGCCGATGAAACTTTTTCGCGACACCCCCAGCACCACCGGCAGACCAAGTTGAGCATAGAGATCTAGTTGGTTGAGAATCTGCAGACTGTGCGCCACCGTCTTGCCAAATCCGATGCCCGGATCCAGGGCGATGCGCGAACGCGCGATGCCCACCGCTTCGCACGCCTGCACACGCGCCTGTAGGTAATTAAAAACATCCCGGGGGGCATCTTCATAGGACGGGGATTTTTGCATTGAGCCCGGTTGGCCTTGCATATGCATCATGACGATGGGGGCGTCCGTATGGGCCGCCACATCCATGGATCTTGGGTCCCCGGTGAGCGCCGTCACATCGTTGATGATTTCCGCCCCAGCCGCCAGGGCCTCTTCCATCACCAAGGCATGTCGGGTATCGATGGATACACATGCGCCGGCTTCGGACAAACGTTTGATCACCGGCACGGTGCGGCGTATTTCTTCTTCGATACTGACAGGCGCGGCACCCGGGCGAGTGCTTTCGCCCCCGACGTCAATGATGTCGGCACCTTGGCCCATCATTTTCAATCCACGCGCCACCGCATCATCTTGCGCAAACGCTTCCCCGCCATCGGAAAAGCTATCCGGTGTGGCGTTGACGATGCCCATCATCAGCGGGCGATCCAAGGTCATACCGGCAAAGGTCTTTATCATTTGAAGTCCCCCAAAACGCGAAACCCCGCCTCTTTAACCAAGGCGGGGCTTTGCAGTGTTGTGTTGGCCTCAACCTTCAGGCTGCGGCTCGGCATCAATGTCGCCGGATGGGCTTTCCTTCTTGCCCGTTCCCGTGCCCTTGCCGGACGTCGGTACGGACGCTTTGCTACCACCTTGGGCCGACAAATCGTCGGGATCGGGACGATTAATGCCCTTACCACTGATCAAGTCCTTAACCTCATCACCGGTCAGGGTTTCGTATTCTAGCAACGCCTGGGTGACGGATTCGAGCTGATCTTTATGATCCGTAAGGATGCGTCGGGCTTGGCCTTCGGCAATGTCGATCAGCACACGAACTTCTTCGTCGATCATGTTGGCGGTTTTTTCCGACATGTTCTTGTGCTGGGTGACCGAATGACCGAGGAATATTTCCTCGTCATTGTCGGTATAACGCAGGGGACCAAGTCGATCGGAAAAACCAAATTCGGTGACCATGCGACGGGCCATCGCAGTCGCTTGCTGGATGTCATTACCGGCACCGGTGGTGACGTTTTCAGCGCCGAAAATCAGTTCTTCGGCGATGCGTCCACCGTACATCATCGCCAGTTTGGATTCCAACTGCACCTTGGAGAACGTATATTGATCGCGTTCCGGTAAGTTCATCGTCACACCCAACGCACGACCGCGCGG
>JAESUA010000227.1 GCA_016763255.1 Magnetovibrio sp.
ACGCGTTTGCCAACACCTCAAGCTCGGTGATGATTTCAAAGATTCAAGGCAACATCGTCGACACCTTGATGCCGCCACTGAGCGCCCATGAGCTGACCTTTGCCATCGCCATGGGCGGCATGACCCGCGGCGTGGTGGTCGGCCTTGCGGTGGGTATCGTGCTGGCGTTTTTTGTGCCGATCGGCATTCACAGCTTCTGGGTCATTTTGTTTTATGCCATAGCGGCGTCTTTGATGTTGTCTTTGTTGGGCTTGGCCGGTGGTATCTGGTCGGAAAAATTCGATCATATCGCGGCGCTGACCAACTTTATCATCACCCCATTGTCTTTTTTGTCCGGCACCTTTTATTCCATTGATCGGCTGCCCGAACTGGCCAAAGCCATCGTCTTGGTGAACCCGTTTTTCTACATGATCGACGGCTTTCGCTATGGTTTTATCGGTCAATCCGATGCCTCGATCTACGTCGGCATGGCGGTGGTCGCGGGCATGGATGTGGTGCTGTGGATCATCTGCTGGCGCATGTTTGATAGCGGTTACAAGCTTAAACCATAGCCTCGGCACACTCGGCCATTGACAGCAAAGCCATAGATTCACATACTCCTCGGCTTTCCGGGCTGCCTCCCCTAAAGGGTGCGCCCGGTCTTTGTTTTTTAGTTTTTGAATTGAGAGAAAGGAATTGTTCGTCATGTCCGCGCTGATGCCAACCTATGCGCCTGCGGATCTCGCTTTTGTAAAAGGCGAGGGAGTCTATTTGTACACGGCTGACGGACGACGATTCCTGGACTTTTGTGCCGGCATCGCGGTGAGCTGCATGGGTCACGCCCATCCTCATCTGGTCGAGGCACTAAAATCCCAGGCTGAAAAGCTATGGCACGTCTCAAATCTGTACGTCATTCCGGGCCAAATCGAGCTGGCCGAGCGCTTGGCTGCGGCGTCGTTCGCCGATCGGGTGTTCTTTTCCAATTCCGGGGCCGAGGCCCTGGAAGGATCGTTCAAGATCGCCCGTAAATACCAACAAGACAACGGCCATCCCGAACGTTTCCGGGTGATCGGCTGCGAAAGCGCCTTTCATGGCCGCACCCTGGCGACCATCGCCGCGGGCGGTCAGGAAAAACATCTGGAAGGATTCGGCCCGGTGGTTGATGGCTTCGATCAGGTGGCGTTTGGTAACTTGAACGAAATGCGCGCCGCCATCACCGACGAAACCGCCGCCATTTTGGTTGAACCGGTGCAGGGCGAAGGCGGCTTGCGCGTCGCGTCAGTTGAATACCTGCAAGGCTTGCGTGCGGTGTGTGACGAATTTGGCCTGTTGTTGATGTTTGACGAAGTGCAATGTGGCATGGGCCGTACCGGCAAGCTGTTTGCCCATGAATGGGCCGACGTGATTCCCGATGTGGTGGCCGTGGCCAAGGGTATCGGCGGTGGTTTTCCGCTGGGCGCGATTTTGACCACCGAGGCCGCCAGCGTTTTGCGCGTTGGCAACCACGGCACCACATATGGCGGCAATCCGCTGGCCATGGCGGTCGGTGGCGCGGTGCTTGATGAACTGCTGAAAGACGGATTTTTTGATCATGTGGCGTCCATTGGCGAAAAATTGACCGCCGGCTTAGACGGTTTGGTGCGGAAATTCCCGTCGGTGTTCGTCGAAAGCCGTGGCAAGGGCCTGATGCAGGGCATCAAGCTCACTGATCGCATCGTCAATCGTGATTTCAAGGCCGATCTGGAAGATGCAGGCCTTTTGATTGCGCCTGCCGGTGACAACGTGCTGCGCCTGTTGCCACCGCTGATCATTGATGAGAGCCATGTGGCTGAGGCCATTCAAAAATTTAAAACCGTGGCGGAACGCCACGTGAGCGCGCAAATAAAGGAGAGCTGAAATGTCGGCTCCAAAACATTTTCTCGATTTGCACAAGGTGGGCGCGGGCACGCTGCGCGAAATCCTTGATCTCGGCTCGGCCATCAAGGCCGGAAAATATATGGCCGATGGCGATACCCAGCTTTTGAGCGGCAAGTCGTTGGCGATGATTTTTGAAAAACCATCGACCCGCACCCGTGTTTCATTTGAAATCGGCATGAAGCAGTTGGGCGGCCACGTGGTCGTTATGGACGGCCAGGGCAGCCAGTTGGGCCATGGTGAAACCGTTGCCGACACCGCCCGGGTGTTGTCGCGTTACGTCGATGCGATCATGATCCGCACCGACGATCCGGCCAAGCTGGACGAATTGGCCAGCTATGCTTCGGTGCCGGTGATCAACGGCCTCACCGATGACAGCCATCCGTGCCAGCTGATGGCCGATGTGATGACCTATGAAGAACACCGCGGCCCGATCAAGGGTCGCAAGGTCACCTGGTGTGGCGACGGCAACAACATGGCGGCCAGCTATGTGCACGCCGCGCAGCGCTTTGGCTTTGATTTGACGCTGGCGATGCCCGAAGAGCTAAGTCTGCCTCAAGAGGTGATCGACTGGGCGGTGGGCGAAGGTGCCAATATCACCGTGACCCACAATGCCGATGAAGGCTGTGCTAGGGCCGATCTGATTGTCACCGACACCTGGGTGTCGATGGGTGATAAAGACGCCGAAGCGCGACACAACGCTTTGCGACCCTATCAGGTGGACGCGCGTCGTTTGGGCTTGGCCCAAGACGATGCGGTGTTTATGCACTGCCTGCCGGCACACCGTGACGAAGAAGCCACCGCAGAGGTTCTCGATGGGCCGCAGTCGGTGATTTGGGACGAAGCCGAAAACCGTTTGCATGCGCAAAAAGGTATTTTGGCGTGGTGCATGGGTTGAATGTGAGTATGACTTCCAAAGACGTAAAACCGGCCAATATCGACATCGCGCAAACCTTCCAGATCGAAGGCTTGGACGTGCGCGGGCGCTTGGTACGCTTAGGCCCTGCGCTGGATGCGATTTTGGATGCCCATGACTATCCCAGATCGGTCTCGATGATGCTGGCGGAGACCTTGACGCTTGCCGTGACGCTGGCCAGCGCCTTGAAATATGAGGGAATTTTCACCCTTCAGGTCCAAGGTGACGGGCCCATTTCGTTGCTCGTGGCCGACATTACATCCGCAGGTGCGCTGCGCGGTTATGCCCGGTTTGATGAGCAACGCGAGGCTGCAGCCGCCGACGCCGAAGGGGCCCAGGTGCCGCGCCTTTTGGGTAACGGGCATCTCGCCTTCACCGTCGATCAGGGCCAGGATATGGAGCGCTATCAGGGCATCACCGAGCTGGCTGGCGCCACCTTAGCCGATTGCGCACATAATTATTTTCGCAATTCAGAGCAACTGGGCACGGTCATCTTTTTGCGCACCCGGCTCAAAGGCGAAGGCCAAAATGAGACCCTTTGCGCCGCCGTGATGGTCCAGCGCATGCCCCACACCAAGGCCGATGAAGGCGAGGCCGATGATGGCTGGCGGCGTGCGGTGGTGATTTTGGCGAGCCTCACCGCAGAAGAACTGCTCGATCCTAAATTGGACAACGATGCCTTGCTGTATCGGCTTTACCATGAAGACGGCGTGCGCACATACACGCCGCAAAATGTGCTTCATCGCTGCCGCTGTTCGCGTGAAAAGGTCAGCACCACACTGAAATCGTTTCCCCGTGCTGAAATCACCGTCGAGGACGGTTCCGCCCAGGTGGTGTGCGAGTTCTGTAAGGCCACTTACAATTTCGCGGTGGTGGAACTCGATGCGCTGTTCGCCACCAAAGACAGCTGATTTTTCAATCACATCTTGATGCCGTCACATTCGCGCGGCATCGTGGGGCCATGATAAACCGTAGACATTTTATGATGCTTGGTGCGGTGCTTGCGCCTTCAGCGTGCGCCACCGACGCTCCCATCGCAGGCCCGGTGCCGGAAGTTGGCTTTCAGCACCTCGCCCCCGTGCGCCTCAATGTATCCATCGTTGAGGTGCAGTCTTCCTACCAAAGCCCGATGAAGGCCCCCAATGCGGAACATCGTTTTGCCACCCCGCCCGCCCAGGCGATGATGGGCTGGGCCAAAAGCCGTCTTAGGGCCGTTGGGGGATCTGGCAACGGCGCGGTGGCGACGTTCATCGTTGAAGATGCCAAGGTGATCGAAACCAAGCTGAAAAAGACCGAAGGCTTCAAAGGTTTTTTCACCTATGAGCCGACCGAACGCTATGACGCCACGGCTGTGGCGCGCCTGCTGATCGAAAATAGCGAGACCGGTAGCCACGGTGAGATCGAAGTGAATGCCGCGCGTTCGATAGAGATTAGCGAAAACGCCACCTTGTCGGAACGCGAGCAAGCTTGGTTCAGCTTGACCGAAACATTAATGGCTGATTTCAACGCCCAGATGGAAAAGCAAATTGGCGCTCACCTGTCGCAATGGCTGGATCCGCCCGTGCCAAAATAGGATCAGCGAGAGGTTCTTATTCATGTGCAGGCGAACTATATGCCTTAAGATATTGAATTTGCGCAGCTATAAGAAAAATTAATCAAACGCAGTTATCTATAGTCGGGGCTTTTCCATCTGTCTCTCACCATTGATCTAGCCGACGCTCAGCTGCGCAAATTGGGTTTGGTACATGGTGTACAGCCCCAGGGCCATGGTTGCCAAGCCGGTGGTGACTTGAATGCTGTGGTTGGCCAAGGTGAGAAAACGCGCCGAAAAGGCCACCGGGACGGCGATGATCGCGCTCAGCGCCACCATGCCGAGGATCGAACCCACGCCAAAAACCAACACA
>JAESUA010000228.1 GCA_016763255.1 Magnetovibrio sp.
CCGGGGTGGCCAAGCCGATCAACCCGCCCGCCGCCCCCATGGACAACACACCCATGAAATCGGAACGGTTCCTGAGAAAACCGAACCTCAACAAATCGATCAGGGTCAATTTTCGTTCCGGCAATGGCGCATAGAGCACATAACCCATGGGCGTAATCCGCCGCGCCTGCTCGCCATCCATCACCACCGAGGTTTGATTAGCGGGATTGTGCGCGACATAAGCCTTGGACCGACCGCGGCTGGGTTTAATCAGCGCCACCGGATGTTCGTCATCATCCATATGCGCCAAGATGGGGCCCAGGTCTTGGTCCCACCAATCGCCGCTGAGCATCACCTGACGCACCCGCAGGCGTGAGACCCTTGCGACATCTTCGACCGTGATCGGGGCATCTTCAGATCGCCGCCCCAGCTTATCGAGGGCTTTGAGCTCCACCCCGATGGCTTCGGCGACCAAATCACAGGCCAAAACCGTTGCATCACGGTTGCCAAGGTCGGCGCGACGATCACCGTCTTCATCAAGCACCAAAGCAAAACGGTTTAGAACCTTGGTCGTATCGCTCTTGACCCGCTCAAACATTGTGCCAAGCCGCTGGGTTTCACGATCATGGGCATGACGCAGGCTGTAGGCGAGACACCCCACCGCCACGTCGTGATAGCGCTGTAGGCGGGTCCACCAGCCTTGCCCACGCAGCACCGATTGGGTGGTGTAGCCGGTGACCGACATGTCTTCATCGCAGTGCATCCAAGAACGCCGGGTCAGCGGCACGATGTCGGCGACCTGGCCCGGCCCCACGGGGACGATGTCTTTAAAACGTGCTCGACCGGACGTGATATGTGCCCACACAATGGAACGCCGCGCGGTCATGCGTTCACCGGCCGTGGCGCAGATGGTTTCACCGGTCGCCGCATAAGTGCTGGGGGTGCCGCGTTCGACGATAAAGCGCGCAACACCTTCGCTGAGGCCCTTGGTCCAGGCTTCGATTTTCGGGCTAAGTTTGCTGGCCGAGGCGGCGTCCAGGGGATCATCCGGGGATGATGGAAGCGGCACCCGCGTCACCGTGGTCTGCTGCCAGCCGACGCCGACAAACTGGATCACATCTTGATCATCACCCAGATCATCACCCTGGGATTTGAGGGGCAACAAAACACCGTCTTGGGGGACGTGAAACAAGAAGGTGCGTGATGCCGGTCGTTCTTCATCGCCCTGCGGCACCGCAAAGATATCAACCCCACCGCCGGTGACGCGCCATAGTCTGGTGGGGTCGTCAAGGGGCACGAACGCCCCACCTTCCAACGAACGGTGTTCCAAGCCCGCGCCATCGGCCTGCCACCAGTCGAGATTTTTTTTCTGGGCGGGCGTTTTTGCCGAGGCTGCGGGTTGCTGGTGGATCATCGCCTAACTCTCGATCAGGCGCTTATAGACACCGCCCTCGGCCATCAAGGAGGCATGGGTACCGCGCTGGGTGATCTTGCCCTGATCCATGACGATGATTTCGTCACAGTCGCGAATGGTGCTGAGTCGATGGGCGATCACCACGCAGGTGCAACCACGACGGCGGATGTTGTCGACCACCTGTTGCTCGGTATTGGGGTCAAGCGCGCTGGTCGCTTCATCGAGGATCATCACCGCCGGTTCGCCCACCAGGGCGCGGGCAATCTCCATGCGCTGACGTTGACCACCGCTGAAATTGCGGCCCATTTCTTCGACCTTGTGATCGTAGGCATCGGGGCGCACAGAAATGTCGTCGTGGATGATCGCATCCTTGGCGGCCTGGACCACGCGCGCTTCGGGCATGGTTTCATCCCACAGCGTGATATTGTCGGAAACCGTGGCTTCGAACAACGCGATGTCTTGATCGACCATCGCCACCGAGGTGCGCAGGACCGAGCGGTGCAGTTCGTCAATGGCTTGGCCGTCAAACTCGATGGTACCGCTCCACGGCTGGTACAGACCCGCCAGAAGTTTACCCACCGTCGACTTGCCGCTGCCCGATCCGCCGACCAGGGCGACGCGTTGGCCGGGCTTAAGACTCATGGAAAAGTTTTCAATCAGCGGCGGGGCTGTGGGAATGAAGCCAAACGTCAGGTCTCTCACGTCCAGTGCACCGGTGAGCTTACGGGCATTGGCCGGCATTTCTGCATCACCCGCGAATTCAGCGGATTGGTCTTGGCGTAAGACATCATCGATGCGCCCCAGATAGCCCTGCGCTTCTTGAAACTGCGCGCCCAAGCCGACCAGACCGGTGACCGGTGCGGAAAAATTCCCCAACAGGGTCTGAAAGGCAATCAGCATGCCGATGGTGATCACCCCATCCATCACGCGAAAACCACCCACCACCAAAACCGAGGTGGTGGCGATCATGCCCAGCAACAGCGGAAATCCCAGCAACATAATGCGATAGCGCGACAGTTCCTGTTCGGCGTTGACGACCTTGGAATGGTAACCAACCCAGCGGTTGAAGAACAATCCGTCGGTGCCATTGGCCTTGAAGTTATCGATCATCTGCAGGCCCTGCATGGCGATGCCGGTAAGCTTGCCTTGATCCAGCAACAGGCGCTGATGGGCGTCTTGCAGCTTGCGCGATACGGCCACAAACGCCAACAGGTTCAGCCCCGCGAAGCCGACCCCGATGACGGTCAACACCACGTCGTACTGGATCATAATCAACGCATAAACCAGCATGGTCAAAAGATTGAGGATCGCCACCGACAGATCCCCTGCGACCAGATTGGCGACGCGGTCGTTAAACTGCACCCGCGAGCCGATCTCGCCGCCATAACGTTGGGCAAAAAAACCGATGGGCAGGCGCAAAACATGCCAGAAAAACTTGCTCGACGCGGTCAGCGACAGCTTGGTCTGCAAACGCAAAAGGTAATGTTGTTGAAACCATGTCAGCCCGGCGCGCAAAAACGCCACACCGACCATCGCGCTGAGCAACGGCACCAACCAATCGGTTAAGCCTTCGATGAGGATAAAGTCGATGTAAACGCGGGTGAACGCTGGCACCAACAGGCCCGGAACCACCAGGCCGAGGCTCACCACCACGATTAACAAAAGCGCCATTTCCGACCCGACCAGACGTTGGCGCAACCCCTTGGTCACGCTGGGGCGCTTACCGCCGGGCTGGAACTCATCACTGGGCTCAAACGCCAGCACCACGCCGCTGAACGCCTCGTCGAACTCTTCGTGGGCCACCTTGCGCGGACCAGCCGCCGGGTCGTTGAGAAAAAAACCATAGTCATCAAATCCTTCGACAACGACGAAGTGATTGAAGTTCCAAAATGCGATCAACGGAAATGGCAAATCCTTGAGCCCTGCGGGTTCCTTACTGAAGCCTTTGGCCTTCAGCTTATAGGTCTTGGCCGCCTTAACGATGTTGCTGGCTTTGGTGCCATCACGCGAAATGCCACAGTCGTAGCGCAGATCTTCCAGCGACACATGGCGACCGTAATGGCCCAAAACCATCGCCAGACACGCCGCACCGCATTCAACCACTTCCATTTGCAAAACGGTCGGGGTGCGCACCCGCACGCCCTTGACGGGTTTGGTGATGAGGCGTTTAAGCAGGGATGGAATGGCGTTCATGACATCCTCAACTCACCGGACCCAGCATTCGCTCGAGCGCCGGGATTACCACGGAGATCAAGCGCACGCGGCGCACCGTGACCTTGGCATCAGCCAGAGTACCGGCGTTCATTTGCACCGCCGGGCCCATTGAAGATGACCATTTGAAACCGGATGGGGTGGCAGGATCTCGCAACAATTCAACCGTGACTTCAAACGGCGCACCATCACCCGACAGGGATTCGACCAGTTTTGTATTTTTGAGGATGCGTTTCATGCCTTCTGCGGTGGAGGGAATTTCCGCCACCGTCAACACGCGGCCCATGAGAAAACCGAACTCTTCTTGTTTGACGGTCGATGGCGAGATGTGCACATCCATGCCAGGCTGGACTTTTTTGCCGTCGGTGGGGGCGACATACAGCACCGCGATAAGGTTGGCGGAGGTGCTATTTGTCGATCGCTGACCCGCCGCGTTACTTGTTTCTTCACTGGGCAGCAAGCTGAACACCGAAACGCCGGTATCGACGATTTCGCCGGGGTTGAGCTTGAGTTCGACAATGCGCCCGGTGTAGGGGCTGCGCAGGCGGGTGTTGCGCTCATACTGACCTTGTAGGCTTTGCACCTCGCGGGCCAGCACCTGGGTTCTCAGCCGCAGGTCGAGAATTTCACGCTCCTTGGCGATGGCCAGGGTGTTTTCCTCCAGCTCGACTTGCTTGATTTCGTTGCGTGCCTTGGCCAACGCTTCGCGTGCGGAGTTGATTTCGATTTTTGTGTCGATAACCTTTTGCCGCTGGATGTAGCCTTTTTTTGCAAATTGGCTTCATTGACGGCGCGTTCTTGCAACCATTTCAAGCGATCAGCAACAAAGCCGATGCTCTGAGATAAGTTGGAGCGTTGATGCCTTAAAACGGCGAGTTGAATATCCATTTCACGTTGGTGGAAGGCTTTGACCTGCTCCAACTGCAGGTGAAATTCAGCCAGTTCAGCGGTTTTGGAGACCAGTTTCTGGCGCATATCGGGCTGTTCGATGTGGGCCACCACCTCACCCTCTTTAACATGTTCACCGGGGCGCACCTGGAAGTCCCGTATACGGCCCTGGCTGGCGGAGACGATGTCCAAAACACCTGAGGGTGAAATCAAAATGCCCTGGCCCGCAACCTTGATGGGGACACTGCCGACCACGCCCCACACCAAACCACCGCACACGAAACCAATAAAAACCACCGCGGCAAACCAGCCCATGGGCGAGGTCACCCGGATGGCCTGATCAAGGTTTTCCGGCGTTGAGAGGCGGTCGACCGCAGCTTGACGAAAAATTTGTTTCGACATTATTCACCTCCCTCCAGAGATGGCTGTTGATTTGGCCCCCTTATTACTTGGGGAGATGACGGCAAAATTCCCGGTCAAAATCAGTAGGTTTTTTAAAGCAGTCATATTTTCGTGAGTTCGGGCAAATAATGAGCCCTTGGGATGGCAAATCCACGACGACTTCCCACATGATAATTTGCACGAATGGTTGCCCTTCATATACCGATGGCCCAACCCAGAATTGATTGCATGCAACAGTCATGTGGTTTCGATTGCCTCACTTGATCAGTCTCTCCAGCATGTATGGGGGGGATCGTGATTAGCGGTCCAACTGCATCCCTGCGCACCACCCGAAAAACAGCCACTGCTACATTTCGGAGTTGCACACGTAATGCACCAATCACCCAAGACACAAACCTAGGGAGATTAAGATATGACCCAACAAAAGCGTAAATCCGGTGAACTGAGCGAAGGTGAACTCGACGGCGTGGTCGGTGGTTCAGACACCAACACGGCCCCCGAGTATGACCCCAACGAAATTCCCACCGATGACGCTCCTCCACCGCCTGAAGGCGAATACCATCCACCCGAGGGTGACATGCCGCCACCGCCTGAAGGCGAAGCACCGCCGCCCGAGGGTGACATGCCGCCACCGCCTGAAGGCGAAGCACCACCGTCCGAGGGTGAGCATCCTCCTGCAGACGATCCCGCCGCAATGGCTGGTCAGGCGGCATATGAGGAAGCCACCGCTAATGGCGCGCCTCCTCAAGAAGCCTTTGCCGCTGCAACCACGGCCGCCGGTGAAGTGGCCCTTGCCGATGGCGCACCACCTGAAGACGTCGCCGCAGCCTCAGAAGCGGCCCAAACGGCCTTCAACGGAGTCATTGAAAACGGTGGAACCGAGGAAGAAGCCTTTACGGCAGCCATGGGCGCTGCCGATGCCACCATGCCTCCTCCTGAGGGCGAAGCACCGCCTCCTCCTGAGGGCGAAGCACCGCCTCCTCCTGAGGGCGAAGCGCCGCCTCCTCCTGAGGGCGAAGCACCGCCTCCTCCTGAGGGTGAAGCACC
>JAESUA010000229.1 GCA_016763255.1 Magnetovibrio sp.
ATGGTGAGGAACACCGGGAAGGACAATGCGTGCGAGACGAGCCATACATAAGTCTAGGGCGGCAAGGGAACAGAGTAAAGTAAACTGTCACCGTAATTCTAACTGTAATTCATTGAGTAAAGTAAACTGTCACCGTAATTTCCTGCTCACCGTAATTTCCTGCTTTATTAGGGAGTAGAATTAAGTAAGGTGTCACCGTAATTCCCAGCAAGATGCACTCTAAAAACTCAAAGGCAGATCCACGCTATTTGGAAATAAAAGCCGACGCATTTTGTGCTGAATTTCTGCCTGTGGGCCCGTTTCTTCGGTAAACGATCTCGGGCCAGCCTTAAGATGCAGGACGTCATTATCTTGCTCTTCAACTTGCAAATACTCACAAGCTAAAACCTCGGCGCGATCCGCTCCTGTACGTGCCCAGAACTCCGGCCCCAACCACATCTCCGCCGCCACGGCTTCCACGAACCCATTACGCACCACATACCGTCCGGGGTTATCTTCCACGGCGATGATGAGCTTATCGAAGGGGGGAGGCCCCTTTCCTTTGCGCTTGCGCAGGTGGTCATGGGGGTGGTTAAAGGTTTCGTACCAATTGATATCTTTTTCATGTTGCCAGAAGGCATAATCGTTATCTTCATAAAAGGCCTGGATAAAACCTTGGACTTGCGCCAGACGGGCCACCCATAGTGACCAATCCACCTGACCAATCAACTGGTCTTTAATGGATAAGAGATTGTAATTTTGATATTTGATTTCGCTAAAATCATAGCCCAGCCGTTCGCCTTCGACACCAAAGTAGTCTTCACCTTGCCGGAGAATGGTGGCACAGAGCTTATCGATCTTGAGTTTGCGAAACCCCACAGCATAACGATCTTCGATAAGGTCCTGTTGAAAGATTTGCTCTTCCACCAGGTACCACATTTCCTCCTTATCGATCCGGTCGCGGCAAAATGTCGCCTGAAATCCTTCCCCTTGCATCAGGGATGCTCCACAATGTTAAGTTCGATATTATTTTCCTTGGCAAGCTTTTTTAATTGATCGAGCCTCTGCCCCCCAGCCTCAATCCCGCCCGTTTGCACTCGGATGTCCAGCATCATTTCTGCGGGCTGGCCATTGATGATGGCGCGGCGGCTGTTTAGGTCTTTTATGTGTGTCGTCATCCGTGTCGCCCAGGTTGCTCCAGTTGTATCCACACTTTTTAAACTCACCGCCGTTTGGCCCTTCATAAAGTCCACCAACGGGAACATGCCGGGTTTGAAATTGCCGACCATTTGCGTATCAATATGGGTCCAGTCTTTATAATCGGTTTTGCTGGCTTGCAGTTCAATTAACTTACCGCGTTTCATTGGAGTGAGTTTCCAAGCTGATTCGGTAAGGGCCTTATTAACAACAATCTTCTTAGATTGTTGCGCAAGCTCTTTCAGCTTTACGACATCTTTGATATCAATTGAAATACCAATAGCAATTTCAAGACCAGCCAATATTTTGGCCTCGATGCTTGCGGTGGGATCAACGAGCGTACTTCCAGCTTCAATCAGGTCGATGATTTCATCGGCCCCAATATTTTTTATGTCATCCCAGGATATCTTGCCCTTCTTGATAATCTTGGCGCCGATCTTAGCAACCACTTTGGCAGCCGTTACCCAAAGGCGAACGGCATTATTCTCGGCAACGGTTTGTCCTGACGCAGCTGCTACGGCAGCATCGCCACCGGCAAGGCCAACAGTGCCGGCAGCGGCTAAGCAGCAAGTCGCGTTGCCTGTCCAGGTGTATCCTGAATGGCTTGTCTAAATTCTTCAGCTGAAATACGGCCCGCATCTTTATCTGCATTAAGTGTTAGGCGGCGCTGTTCAAAAAATGCTGTTGCGGCAAATTCAGCAACGACAGCTCCTGCTGCACCACTTTTACAATCTCGAATTACGGTGACAGTTTACTTAACTTAATCCCCTGCCCGTGGTCGAGGCCCTCTTTTTGCGGGACGCACACAGCGTCCAAGGCGTTGTTCAATCTCTTCTAGCCATGCAGATGTCCCTATAGGACGGCCAATGGTTTCCGCCTTGCGTATTTTATCCATCATCTCGTCATCTTCGCCACTTTTCAAAAGAGCTTTAAAGTCAGGACACCGTTCCAGCACCGGCGCAACCATGACCAGATCATCATCCTTTGCCGCCAAGTGTGCACGCACGCTCGACCAACGCCAATCTTGTGCCCGCTTCGCCAACTTTGCGCGCACGGGATTGAGTGACACATAACGTACCGCATGCATGAGATGCTCCTCATCCATGGCAACGGAACCAAACCGTCCCTGCCACAGATGACCTGTCCATTTGTGGCGGGCATTGATAAAGCGGGTGTAGCGTCGGTGCGCATCCCCCAATGTCGCGCGCAAACCATCCTCATGGCTGGGCACGAGAATCAGGTGCACATGGTTGGGCATCAGACAGTAGGACCAAACCTCGGTCCCGGCCTTATGCGCAGCTTCAGATAAGAGAGTGATGTAGTGACGATAATCGCTATCCTCAAAGAAAACCAGCGCGCGCCGGTTACCCCGCTGGGTAACATGGTGAGGAACACCGGGAAGGACAATGCGTGCGAGACGAGCCATACATAAGTCTAGGGCGGCAAGGGAACAGAGTAAAGTAAACTGTCACCGTAATTCCTAGTGCACTGTCACCGTAATTCCGTATTTTTAGGTAATTTTAGGTATCTAAGGGACGCCATGATCCCGGAAAATATCCAGGGTCTGGACATGACAGTTCCCATATGGAGCCATTGGCTAGACATTTGAAACGGCGATCTCTCAATTGATTAGAATAAGTTGCTCCTTGTTCAATAATCTCAATACATATACCTTCATTTATTTGAGAACATAACCATTGAATAAACTTGTCGTATTCATTTAATGAGTGAAACTTATCAATTGTATCCCAATTGCAATCTGACATTATTTTATCCAGTTCGGATCAAGTGGATTGAGATCTATATCAAAGTATATTTGATTGCCCCCCCCCAACTAAACCACCTTGAGGAGCTGCCACTCCTTCAAACAGCTTTCTTCCCGTATTACGGTGACAGTTTACTTAACTTAATGCCCGGCCCAGTGGTCGAGGCCCTTAATTCCGAGACGGGCCATAAGTAAATTTTAAGCGGCAAAGCGGTGACACGATCCGATGTTTAGAAGTTGGAAATCGGTCATGTCCCCGGCATGCATCTTGAGATAGGCGTCTTAGGCTTTTTCGATCCAACCACCACCCAACAACTGTTCGCCATCATAGAACACACACGCCTGACCGGGCGCCACTCCGGCGAAGGACTCTTTGAGGTGAATTTGGGCGCGG
>JAESUA010000230.1 GCA_016763255.1 Magnetovibrio sp.
AACAAATGGCTGGCCAGCGGCTAGACGAAACCCCTCTGGCGGGGGTTCCTGGCGAGCCCGCGCTGCAAAACGCACTGGCCGACTGGCTCGATTGGTTGCGTCATGAAAAACGCTCCAGCCCGCACACCCTGTCCAACTATGCCCGTGACGTGGCGAGTTTTTTGCGCTTTCTCACCGACCACCTTGGCTATAGCCCGGGATTGCGCGAACTTGAAAATTTGGTGGCGGCTGATTTTCGCAGCTGGCTGGCGCGCATGGGGGCCGATGGCAAGGGCCGCACCACCATCGCCCGGCATATGTCGACCCTGCGCACGCTGTATAAATTTATGCAACGCCAAGGGGTGATTAAAAACGCCGCTATCCACGCCGTTCGCACCCCCAAAACACCCAAGTCCCTGCCCAAAGCCCTGACCGTTGAAGATGCCTTGGAACTGGTGCAATTGGCCGATGTCTTGGCCGATGAACCATGGGTTGGCAAGCGTGACAAGGCGCTTTTGATGCTGCTTTATGGCTGTGGACTGCGCATCGCCGAGGCCTTAAGCATCGACGTTAAGGATGTTCCGGTTGGCGATGTCATGGTCATCACCGGCAAGGGTAACAAACAGCGCGTGGTCCCGGTGCTGCCCCAGGTCGCCAAGGCCGTTCAAGACTATATGTTGGCCAGCCCCTATCCGATGCGCCCCGACAGCCCGCTGTTTCTCGGCGTGCGCGGCAAACGCCTGCAAGCCGGTATCGCCCAGGCGATGATGCGCGAGATGCGCGCCTATTTGGGATTGCCCGACACAGCCACCCCGCACGCGTTGCGCCACAGCTTCGCCACCCACCTTTTGGCGGGCGGCGGAGATTTACGCACCATTCAAGAATTACTCGGCCATGCCTCACTCAGCACCACCCAGCGCTATACCGATGTCGATGCGGCGCGACTCCAAGCGGTTTACGCCCACGCCCATCCCCGTGCCAAAATGAGATCCAAAAAGCCTAAATAACCCCTGGATTTATCCAACACCTCGATATTATTCCAAGCCAGACACACAAGCCTCGGAAAAGTCACACCAATTTCGTGAGCGCATTGTACTACCCGCACCTTTGTTTTTTCCCATATGACTTTTACCTCACAAAAAACAGGGGGAAAGCCACATGTTTCGCAAACTTGCATACCTTGCCATGACCGTCTTGGGTCTATTGGCCTTTCAAACACCGGCCTTCGCACAAGGCAAAATGAAGCCGTTCATTCTGGCGTCCCAGGGCAGCGGCTCGATCACTGCCAGCATCGCCGATGTATCCACCAAGCTGCAAAATGCGGGCTTTGAAATTGCCGGAACCTATTCGCCCTACACCGGCGCAAGCGTTATCATCATCACCAACGCGGCCTTAAAAGCAGCCGCCGCTAAGACCGAGTTTGGCGCCTATGGGGTTGCCCAGCGCGTCTCCATCACCGACGTGAAGGGTGACATTCAAGTTTCTTACACCAATCCCACCTACATGGCATCGGCCTACCGCATGGATGCCGATCTAGCGGATGTGAGCGCCGCGCTAAGTGCTGCGCTTGGCAACCAAGGAGAGTTTGGCCCATCCGATGGGCTTAGCGATAAAGAACTGCGCGATTATCACTACGCCTTTTTGATGGAATATTTCGACGACCCGGACAAATTGGCAAAATACCCCGACTACGCCTCGGCCGTTGCCGGGGTCGAGGCCGCCATTGCCAAAAACACCGCCGGGGTCAGCAAAGTCGCGCGCATTGATGTTCCGGGTCGCGATGAAACCTATTTTGCCGTCGGCCTGTCCGGCGACATGGCCAACAACAATGAAAAATTCCGTACTGATGAATTCATCATGGGTGAAATCGACTTTAAGGACATGCGCGCCACCGCTCACCTGCCTTATGAAATTGTGGTGTCCGGCAACACCGTATATGCGCTGTATGCACGCTTTCGCATCGCCATCAATTTTCCAGACCTTTCGATGATGGGCGACAACAGCTTTATGCGCATCATGGCGTCCCCGGAAGCGATCCGCAAAGCCCTGACCTTGGCCGCCGGTGGTGAGTACAAAGAACGTTAATCCGTTACGCAAAGAGCACCGCCACAAACGTTTCCGTGCGGTGCTCTTTGCAATCACTACGGATCCATGATTTAATACCCTCAATCATGGGGGTTTCAAATGACTGCTACGGCAAGACAACATTACGACGATCAGACCTATTGTTTGGATGAAATCACGCGCCGCGCTGCGCGTGTCGCGCTGGCCAGCTACGACGCCGTGCGCGTTCCGTATATTTGTCAATTGTCCGGTGCCGCCGAAGAGATACTCTTGATCAGTCGCTATGCCGCCGAACGCATGGTCGTCGCCACCAAAGATGCCATCAACATCGACGAAGCCCGGGTTCTGGCACTGGTTCACATCGCCAAGTTATGCCAAGGTGACATCGCCGAATTGTTGCATATGCCGGGCCAAAAAGCGGCCCAAATATTGCACGACCTCGTCACCCGCGACCTCGCTTTTTTCCATGATATCCAAGGGGTAAGGTGCTATGTGCAAACCGACGGAGAGGTGCACATTCAATTCACCGACTTGGCCTTAGGCGCGCTCAGCGCCTGATCCACACCCACGCACCGGCAATTTCATCCGTGCTGAAATGTTCCGCATCAGCGTAAGCAATGCGGTTGAGCGTGTGCGCGGCGATGGCATTCCACTTGGCATCACCGACGATGGCGATGCGCTCCAGATCGTTCCAGTGCTTGACCCCCATCACAAACTCTTCCCACGCCGCAGCCAGCTCAACATGGTTGCAGTCTGACAAATCAAGCAACAGGCGCACGCGTTTGTGAACACCAACCAGCTCTTCAACGTGCCGCGCCAAAAGCCTGCACTCATCACCGCTCATGGTTGCGGCGATGTGTGCGCCAATCACGTTGCCACCGCTTTCGGGCAGAATGTCCAGCATGCTTGCTCCCATGCAAAAGGGCCTGCGTACAGTATAGCACGCAGGCCCTTTTTAAGTTTGTGTAGCGTTGATCGCTTAGACGTAAATAGCGCGCCCCAAGCACGCCAAGGCGGCCTCTTTGACCGCTTCGGATGTACCCGGATGGGCATGTGATGTGCGTGCAATGTCTTCGGACGATCCGCCGAATTCCATTGCCAGAACAACTTCCTGGATCAGTTCACCAGCACCGGGACCGATGATATGAGCGCCCAGCACACGATCAGTTTTGGCATCGGCCAATATCTTCACGAAGCCTTCGGTATCACCCACCGCGCGGGCCCGCGAATTGGCGATGAACGGGAATTTGCCCACCGTATAATCGACGCCTGCGGCTTTCAAATCTTCTTCGGTTTTGCCCAAGGCGGCAATTTCTGGGTGGGTATAGACCACCCCGGGGATCGCACCATAATTCACGTGTCCGGCTTGACCGGCCAAGATTTCGACACAAGCGATGCCTTCTTCTTCGGCCTTGTGGGCCAGCATTGCGCCGCCGACCACATCACCGATAGCATAAATGCCGTCGACGTTGGTCTTAAAATGAGCGTCGATTTTGACAAAGCCACGATCCGTCTCGACGCCGATTTTATCCAAGCCCAGTTTATCGGTGAACGGGCGACGACCGATGGAGACCAGCACCACGTCGGCGTTGATGGTTTCCACATCACCGCCAGCAGCCGGTTCAACACTTAAGCTGACGCCGGTCTTGGTTTTTTTCGCGCCGGTCACCTTGGTGCCCAGTTTGAATTTAAGGCCCTGCTTTTTCAGCGTGCGGGTGGCTTGCTTGACCACTTCGCCATCCATGCCGGGCAAAATGTTGGGTAAAAATTCCACCACCGTGACTTCTGCACCCAAACGACGCCACACAGAACCCAGCTCCAACCCGATCACACCGCCGCCGATGACGACCATGGATTTGGGAACCGAGGTCAGATCCAAAGCGCCGGTCGAGGTGACGATCTGCTTTTCATCGACCTCCACACCGGGCAGCGGAGCGGGCTCGGACCCGGTGGCAATGATAATGTGCTTGGCCGAATAGGTGTCTTTGCCCACACTCACCTGGCCGACAGCCGAGATCACACCGGCACCGACAATGTGAGTGATTTTGTTCTTCTTGAACAAAAACGCAATGCCCTTGGTGAGGTCGGCAACCACCGAGTTTTTACGCCCCAACATGGCTTTAAGGTCAAGTTTCGGCGCACCAACGCTGACACCATGTGCTTCTAGGCCATGTCCCGCTTCATCGAACAGATGCGAAGACTGCAACAAAGCCTTGGACGGAATGCAGCCTACGTTCAAGCAGGTCCCACCAAGGGTTTCGCGCATATCGACACGTGCGGTTTTGAAGCCCAGTTGAGCGGCGCGGATCGCGGCGACGTAGCCACCCGGCCCGCCGCCGATGATGATGACATCAAATGCCCCATTGGGGTTAGAGTCAGCCATGTGAATTTATCCTCGCCTCTTGTTAAGCGTCGAGCATGATGCGGGTGGGATCTTCGATGCATTCTTTGACACGCACCAAGAAGGTCACAGCTTCGCGGCCATCGACAATGCGGTGATCGTAGCTGAGCGCCAAATACATCATCGGACGGGCTTGGATGGAGCCATCAGGCATGACCATCGCGCGCATCTGGATTTTATGCATGCCCAAGATGCCCGACTGCGGTGTATTCAGAATCGGTGTCGACAACATCGAACCGAAAATGCCGCCATTGGTGATGGTGAAGGTGCCGCCGGACATTTCGTCCATGGTCAAACGGCCTTCACG
>JAESUA010000231.1 GCA_016763255.1 Magnetovibrio sp.
CGAAAATTTCTTGGCAGGTTTATGCCTGGCCGCACTCATATGCTACTGGATTTGAATGAGTCTGGACCCTAAATCCTTGAGAAAATCCAGGGATTTCCGTGACATGGAATTATGTTTAAAATCGTATACCTAATATGCTTTCCGTATCTTTTGTGCTGAAAAGTCACTAAGAAAGATGTGGAATGTACAATCTCATGAACGGATAATACTTGGTTCATGACTTAGGCTAGTAAAATGGTGGGTTCGACAAGTTACGAAGTCCAGGTGATGCAAGGCGGCAAGTGGCGCATTCATGCCCATTTCCCACCTTCAGCCCGTGATGACGCAATCGAAGAGGCCAAGGCCCTGGAATCCATGCCTGGGGTCGCGGGAATCAAAGTCGTGCGCGATGAGTACGATGACCGCACCGGCCTTCACAAAGAACACATCATCTACAGATTTACCCCGACAACACCTCCTCCTTCGCAAGATGCCAGCGGGGGCAAGTATGACCGTTATATGGCCCGCGCCCAGGCCAACCGCATGGATGATATCGATTTCGGTGACCAGCCGTCATCGTCAAGACAAGCTAAATCTTCTGGACTCGGTGTGGTCACCAAGCTTTTGCTGATTTTGCTGTTTTCCATCGCCTTCGCCGCATTGGTGACAGGATTGATGAACGGCTTTCTGCCCTACAAAAAGATCGCCGGGATTAAATTTTACGGTGAGATGCGCTCCAACATCATGATCGGTGCGGCCATCATCACCTTCTTGTCATCGACGCTGTTTTCTTATCTCGTCTTTATGAGCGGCGAAGAATTGGATAAACCAAACCTTCAACTTCGCGAAAAAATGAAACGTCTTGAGGCCGCTAAGCGACAACGCGCTGCCGCCAAAGCCAAGGCGGAGCAAGACAAAGAACGCAAGCGCGATCAAAAGAAACGCACCCAAGAAGAAGACAAGCTCAAACAACAAGCCGAAGAAGACCTAAAGCGCAAGGCTAAGGAACAAGCTGAGCAGCCGTCTGCCGCTGAAGACTCCGAAGACCAAAAGGGCGATGACGCAGACGCCAAACAAGCCGCTGAACAAGAAGAAAAACAAGAAGAAGAGCAAGAGTTTTCCGACCTTTCCCCCGTTGCCGAAGCCCAAAAGGCGGTGCTCATGGGCTTTTTCGGCGAAGCCATTCGGGCCCTTCCGGCCGAGCGCAAGAAGATGGACAACTACAACCGCTTCGGCGTGAACCTCTATCTGGCCGGTGCGGCGGAAGCCTTAGGCGGTGTACGCAATCTTGATTCGGAAAGCATATCTAAAATTTTGGCGCATAGCCTGGGCGTGATGGGTTTGAAAGCCGAACACGCCGAAGCGTTTGCCAATCGCTATGAGGATTACTTACTGCAAGATGTCCGCTATATGGAGATGTTCCAGGCCGGACGCCAAACCATCGCCTCATACCTTGACGGCGATAAAGAAGCGCCCAAGCTGCTCGATCAGTCCCTGCAAGAATGGAACAAACCCAAGGCCCCGGAAGATCCCGAAAAAGAAGTGGTGGTGATGTTCACCGACATCGTTGGATCCACCGCCATGACCCACGAAAAAGGCAATTTGGCCGCCCAAGAAGTTGTCCGCGCGCACAACCGCGTGGTGCGTGATGCCCTGGCCAAAACCGGCGGCCAAGAAATCAAACACACCGGCGACGGCATCATGGCGTCGTTCCAAAAGGTCACCGACAGTTTACTGTCGACCCAACAGATGCAGATGATGATCGAACTTCACAATCAGCAACTGCCTGATATTCCCCTGAAGGTCAAAATCGGCATCAACGCGGGCCGTGTGGTGGTCGAAGAACAAGATCTTTATGGCGTCACCGTACAAATGGCGGCGCGCATCGTCGACAAGGCCAAGGCCGACCAGATTTACGTATCCGATACCGTCTATGGGATGGCCAAAGGCGGCAACTGGCGTTTTGTCAAACGCGGTCCATATTACCTCAAGGGCATTGATGGCCCGGTTTACCTGCAAGAATTGGTGTGGGACGACAAAGTGGATATCGAAACCGTCGAGGCCGCGGCCATTGCCGAACACCCACAGCTGGAACAGGCCTATGCCATCGCCAGCGGCACGCCGCTGCCCGGCCAAGTCGAACCAGTGGCCCCCAATCAGCCAGATCAAGCTCAACCGGTCCAGAGCCAACCTACGCAGGCCCAGGCCCCAACCACTCAAGCTCAACCCACCCAGGCTGCACCTACACAGGCCACTCCCCCGCAGGCCACTCCCTCACAGGCCCGCGTTCAGCCTCAGCTCGGCAAACCGCCGCAATAAGTCCCCCTTTTTCATGCCGCTTTAAACTTTTTTGACCTGCGGCCCTTGCGGGGCACATTTCATCTGCCTAAATCACAATTGCACCCAGGATGCCGCTAAGCGGGTCCATACAGCGGTGCAGCATGAACAGGAGTTTTGCCGATGATCGGGAAACTCCATCAACTGAGTTGCTCATTTAGGAGAACCATTATGCGTACCATCGACCTCACACCCCTAAACCGTTTTGCCGTTGGCTTTGACCGCATGCAGCGCCAGCTCGATAGCATGGCCCACTTGGACGAAGCCGCGCCCACATATCCGCCCTACAACATCGAAGTTCTCGGCGAAGACGCTTACCGCATCACCATGGCGGTGGCTGGATTTAGCCTTGATGATCTCGACATCACCGTACAGGACGCCCAACTGACCATTGCCGGGCGGGTCGAGCATGACGAAGAAGAGATTGAATACCTCCACCGCGGCATCGCCACTCGCGCCTTTGAGCGCCGTTTTGAGCTCGCTGACCACATCAAGGTCACCGGTGCCGGCATTGACAATGGCCTGTTGCACCTCGACCTCAGCCGGGAAGTGCCCGAAGCCTTAAAGCCGCGCAAGATCACCATCAAACAAACCAAGCCCAAAACCAAGACCATTGAACAAAAGGCCGCTTAACCGCGCCTTTAGCCAGGCCGGCGCAATTGCCAATCGGCGGCGGCCTGGCCCTCCCTGATCCCCCTCCCCCTCAGCGGCGC
>JAESUA010000232.1 GCA_016763255.1 Magnetovibrio sp.
CCAAGGCCGAACCCACGATCCGGCGCTTGCCGGGCAGTATACCAATTATCTGAAAAAACAATTTAAAGACATGCTGGAAGATGAGCGCATGCATCCGCGACCCAAACGCATCATCGAACCACTGTCACCTCAAGATATCCAAAACTTGCTGGCGTACTTATCAATCCTCGACGATTAGGCCCCCCCATGCTTTGTGTCACGCAACAGCTGTGCGCGCCGCAAAAATGCCCGTTCAGTCTCTTCGACTTGGTGGCGTAGGCTCGGTGTGATCAACCTGCTCAACCCCTTGCTTGGCAGCGTGAGGTTCATCTCAAACATAATATTTGTTCCCTCTTCTAAGGCTCTAAAGCGCCAGGACAGGGACAAATCGATGAGCAGGCTGTCGATCGTTTGAATATTCAGGCCATGCGGCGCGTCAAGCTCGGCGCGGGTGCGAAACTTGATCGGGAACGGTCCCCAGGAAAAAACATTGTCCACCAGCCACACGCCCTCTTTGCGTTGGGTGACGCGTGTGGCGACGCAGTGGGGCAGGAACTTTGGATAGGCTTCAATGTTGGCCGCGACCTCAAACAATTCGTCAGGGCTAAAGTCAACGGTGCGGCGGATTGTGACGGGGCTCATGGCACTCTCCTTCGGCACAAGGGCGTAATTTTTATTCCGCGACGGTTGTTTGCAGGGCCGTGCGGCGGTTCCATAAGATGAAGCCTGCGGCCGAAATGTTCATGATCAAGGCATAGGTGATTGCCGGAACCATCAAGATTGGATTGCCCAGCACCGTGACGGCGATGAAAATCGCCAAGGCCGCATTTTGCAATCCGCATTCCAAGGCGATGGCGATGCGCTCGCCCCGTGCCAGTCCAAAGGTCCAGCCGGAAAAAACACCCAAGGCCATGGTTGCCAGATTTAAGATGATCAAACGTGGGCCGATGTCGACGAAGTTATTGATGATGTTGTCCATCTGGCCAATAAACGCGCTGGCAACAATGAGGGCGAAAATGATGGTCGCCAGATGACGCGCTTTGGGCCGCGCCCAGTTGGCTTCATTGGGTTTGGCGGCTTGCACCGCCATGCCAAGTGCGATGGGCAGAGCGGTGACCACCAAAATTGATCCCATAATAAAACCTAACGGCATCTCGATGACTTGGTTGGCATCAAAAAATAAAGCTTGGGAAAAACCTAAAATCAAAGGCACGGTGATGACGCTGAGCAGGCTGGTGATGGCGGTCATCGAAACTGAAAGTGCCACATTGCCGCCCGCTAATGTGGTCAATAGGTTGGATGTAATGCCGCCCGGCGATGCCGCCAAAATCATCAAGCCCAAGGCCAATTCCATATGCCCTTGATAGCCGATCAACGTGGCGATGCCGATCATCGGCAGCAATATTATTTGATTGAACAGGCCCACCAGCAAGGCGCGGGGATTGGTGAAGACACGCGTAAAGTCACGGACCTTGAGGCCCAGGCCTATGGAAAACATGATGAAGGCTAAGCCGATGGGCAGCAATATATCCATGGACACGAAGCGGTCTTTCCTGACATGAGAAGGCGCTCATCATAGTCCCATTATGCATTGAGTAAAAGCAGCAAAAAGTCAGTGATTTCAAATCATTGTAACAAACATGCCAAGGCAAGTGGTGAGCGCAAACAGGCCTTGAAACCGCACCGTCGCGCCAAGCAATGGATTGAGCTCTTGACCACCGGGCGAGGCGCGAAACGTGCGGATGTTTTTGATCGCCAAAGGAAGTGTGGCAAGGCCGGTCAGCGCGCCCGGCGGGGTAAGCCCGAAGGTGACACTGAGCACGGCGAGGACCAACGGCCCCAGCATGAGAACGGCGTAAAGCCAAAGGCAAGATTTGGTGCCAATTAAGATGGCCAAGGTGCGCCGACCGGCCAGCTGATCGCCGATTTTATCGCGCACATTGTTGAGCACCAAGACGGCACCTGCGGGCAAGCCCATGGCGAGACCCCAAAGCCATGCCGCGTTTGAGACCGTACCGGTTTGCAAATAAACGCTACCGCCAACCGCGGCAATGCCAAAAAACGCAATCACCACCAGCTCGCCAAATGGAGATCGAGATACTGGGTATGGCCCGTGTGAATAAAGATAACCCGCCCCCAAAGAGGCGAGGCCGAGAAAGAAAATCGGCCAGCCGCCGATGGTGATCAGGTGCAATCCACCAATAGGGCGATCAAAAATGCTGTCAGCCCGGCGGCCGATACCTGATGGGGCAGGGCCCAGCCTTGGGATGTCACCCGTGGCGGCCCCAAGCGCCTAGCATCATCGGTGCCGTTGACAAAATCCTGGGCATCATTGAACAGGTTGGTGCCCGCCTGGATGGCGATGGCACATAACAAAATGACCAGTGGAGCCTCCGGGTGGGCAATTGGGGTGTTACTGGTCCAGGCCCCAACCCAAGCCAAGGCGGTGCCAAGCATGACCGGGTTGATGGCCATGCCCAATGTTTTGGGGCGGATCGCTTGCATCCACAAACGCACGCCTTTGGGGGCTGTGGCAGGGCCGTTCACGGGGCCTTGCTTCCCTGGTGAATGGCGGCGATGCCAAAGGATAAATTTTGATAGTTTACGCTTTCAAAGCCTGCTCTTTGCATTTGTGCTTTTAAGGTTTCTTGGTCGGGAAATTCGCGGATTGAGTCGACCAGATAACGGTACGCTTCGCGCCGCCCGGCAATGGCCGCACCCAGGCGGGGAATGATGTGGTCCGAATACCAATTGTAAAAAGGCCTCAACCACGCCTGCGGTGTGCTGAATTCCAGACACAGGAACATGCCGCCGGGTTTGAGCACCCGGTGGGCTTCGCACAATGCCTCTTGGGGCAGGGTCATGTTGCGCAGGCCAAAACCAATAGTGAGCAGATCAATCGAGTTGTCGCTAAACGGTAGTTTTTCGCCCAATCCCGCCACCCAGTTGGCATTTTTCACCCCGCGCTCACGCCCGGCTTTCATCATCGCTTGGGAGGCATCGCACACGGTCACGTGCCAGTCGTTTTTGACCAACAATTGCGCAATATCGCCGGTGCCCCCGGCAAGATCAACGGCGGTTCCGCTTCCTGATGCCAGGCCCACCACCCGGCGCTTCCACAAACGGTGGGTGCCCATGCTCATCAAATCATTCATTAAGTCATAGCGTGGTGCGACCAAATCGAACATCGCTTGGATGCCCGCGCGGTGCTGGTCGTCGGTCGTCGTATGGGTATGTGTTTGCATGGGGGTCTTCTTAAGAGGGTTTTATTCGGTCACAACATTTTGTGCGTAGCCCAAACTGACGTGCAGGTATTGGCCGACCATGAGGCCTTTGATTTCTTCCACTTTCATGGGGATGACCAAGCACATGGGCGTTTGAAACCTTATTCATAGGTCCCGCCTTTAGGACTATGTATGTTCCCATCCATGGTGACAAGGCAAGAGACGGTTTTGATTTTGGGCCACGCCATTAAAAAGCTGGATCTGGCGAACCCGATTGACGAGGCTGTTTGTAGCCCTGGCGCGAAACCCCGGGACCGCATGCGTATTGCACGCGATGGGCTTTCTTGGAGTTCAAAAAACCGTATGATATGCCACATAACGATGCAAAATATGTTCGGACCAAATTGATGAGTACCCATAAAACCTATATTTTAAAATTCTCCTGTCGCGATCGGATCGGCATTGTTGCAGCGGTGGCCGGGTTTTTGGTCGAGCAGGGTTTTAACACCTTGGAATCCGCTCAGTTCGATGATGAAACCACGGGGCA